>JAZSPE010000161.1:0-2930 GCA_045537265.1 Clostridia bacterium
CTTTATCTTCAAGATTCTCAATGGCGCTTTCAATGGCAGAGCGGAGCATATACTGGGAAATTCCTGCTCTGAGAGGATAAATCGGGACAATTCTAAGTCGGATCGTAGCCATGTCGTTCTGTGAGCCAAGGAGTTGGTGCCCATTGTTGTCTTCCTAAGACCCGCTTGGGCCTCCGACTTGTATTAGGGACTTTATCTTCAAGATTCTCAATGGCGCTTTCAATGGCAGAGCGGAGCATATACTGGGAAATTCCTGCTCTGAGAGGATAAATCGGGACAATTCTTCCCGTTTTCTTCCCACCTCCGCCATATTTTTCAACAACGGGATTTACCATTTCTGCATTTCTGCCTCTATATGTAGCCTCCCCAAAAAATACAAACTCTCTGTCCCCTCGGAGCTGATTTTCAATATATTTTGCATTAAACCAGGTTATTTTCATAATCCCTGTTCCGTCAGAAACCGTGGCCTGAGTTACCATAAGACCGTTTTTGCTCCTGAAAGAGCGAGGGAGAGCAGTTATGCGCCCCAAAACGCACACCTTTTCCCCGTCGATAAGATCGCAGATATTTTTAATATCCGACCTATCCTCATAGTCTCTGGGCAGATGATAAAGCAAATCGGAAACAGTTTTAATGCCCAATTTTTCAAAGGTTTTTGCTCTTTTTTCGCCAACACCACGGACAAATTGAACGCTGTCCTCCATTTTCACTTTAAATCACCTCCTAAAAGTAAACGGCACAGGATTCCCCATGCCGTCAAAAATTATTCAACAGAAACAATATAATAGTATACCGGCTGGCCACCATAATAAAGGGCCACATCCATATCCTTATACTTCTCTTCAAGCTCTTCTAAAAGAGCGTTTGCATCGTCTTCTGTTACTTCCTCGCCGTAATAAACAGAGATTACTCCGCTGTCCTCGGTTACTAAGCTGTCGATAAGCTCAACTGTGCAAGACGGAAGGTCGTCTCCAACAACTTCAATTCCGTTTGGAGAGAGCCCCATAATGTCGCCTTCGTGGATTTCCACTCCGTCAACCTCTGTATCTCTTGCCGCAAAGGTAAGCTGTCCGCAAGTGACGCCACTTGCCATTCCCATCATATTTTCCGCATTCTCCTCAGGAGAAAGGCTCTCATCAAAGCCCATAATAGCGGAAATTCCTGTTGGAATGTTCTTTGTTGGAAGAACGATAACATTTTTCTTTGTAAGAGCGTCAACCTGCTCTGCCGCAAGGATTATATTCTTGTTATTTGGAAGAACAAAGACATTTTCAGCGTCAACTTTCTCAACGGCATCCAAAATATCCTGAGTGCTTGGGTTCATTGTCTGGCCGCCCTCAACCATTGCGTCAGCACCGAGGCTTTTGAAAATTTCAGAAAGCCCGTCCCCTGCTGCAACCGCAACAAAGCCGTACTTTTTAAGTTCCTTTTCTACCTCTGCCTCTTTTTCAGCCTTATCATCGTGCTGATACTTCATATTATCAATTTTGAGGTTGGTAAGCTCCCCAAGTTTTATTGCTTCTTCAATAACTCTGCCCGGGTGGTTTGTATGAATATGCACCTTAACGATTTCATCGTCCTCGATAACCAGCATACAGTCACCTAAGTTTTCAATTGCCGCAGTAAACTGAGTTGTTTTTCTGTCGGCTTTTTTGTTGATTAAAAACTCCGTGCAGTATAAAAATTTGATTTCTGTTTTAACTTCTGCTAGCGTCTTTGAAGAAACCTGTTCTCCCTCTTCGCTTTCAATGGCTTTTCCCTCTCTGAGCGCATAAACAAGGCCCTCAAAAAGAGTCATAACCCCTTGACCGCCTGCGTCAACAACGCCTGCCTGCTTTAAAACAGGGAGCATATCAGGAGTTTTCGCAAGGCTCTCATTTCCCTTTTCATAAAGGGCGAATAGGAATTCGTCAGCCTCGCTGTAATTTCCATAGCTTTCTTCCGCAAATTCTGCCATCTGGCGAACAACTGTTAAAATTGTTCCCTCTGTTGGTTTCATAACTGCGTCATAAGCGGATTTTCTTGCCATAACCGCGGCATCTTTTATAACCTCAACAGAAAGCTCCTCTGCCTCGTCAACGCCTTTATAAATACCCCTTATAATCTGGGATAAAATAACGCCTGAGTTTCCTCTTGCATTTCTAAGAGCCGCCTTGGATAAAGCCTTAACAAGTGCTGAGCAAGTTTCTTCTTCAAGAGAAATACTGCCAAGCGCACCGCTAAATGTCATACTCATATTTGTCCCTGTGTCGCCGTCGGGAACAGGGAAAATATTAAGGTCATTTATGGCCTTTTTGTTGTTTTTAAGATTATTCGCGGCAGATTTTAACATAAGAGCCAAAAGCTCTGCATTTATTGTCTTCATTTACACACCTCTTATTGTTTACTCTCTGACACCCTCAATAACAACCGTAACATCTCCGACTTCCATACCGATTGCTTCTTCAACATGATACTTTACGCTACTCTGTATGGTTTCGCCGATTGTACGAAGATTAACTCCATAGCCAACAATTATATGAAGGGAAATATTTATAACATTTTCTTCAATTCGGACCTTTATTCCCTTATCAATATTCTCTATTTTAAGAAGCTTTGCAACGCCGTCTTTACCGCTTTTGGCCGCCATTCCAACAACGCCATAGCAGGAAGTCGCCGTAAAACCTGCAAGCTTTGCAATTACAGTGCTTGAAACACTGACTCTTCCGCGTTCATTTTCTCTTATTGCTGCCATAAAAATCACGCCTTTCAAAGATATATTAAGTGGAATTATATTCATTATTTCACATAAATATAATACCTTATTTTTATAGTTTGGTCAAGTATTTTCTTAAATATCCTTATTCCTTCTCAGAAAGTGGGCCGTAACCTGGTTTTATATATAAAGTTTCCTCTTTATCCATAATTTCAGGCTTATATACAGTTTCCAT
>JAZSPE010000177.1:0-3864 GCA_045537265.1 Clostridia bacterium
TCGATGCGCAGGCCGTCAGCCAGCTCGCCGATGGCAACAGATACACCGCCGGCACCGAAGTCATTGCAGCGCTTAATGAGGCGGGTCACATTGGCATCCCGGAACAGGCGCTGGATCTTGCGCTCCTCGGGGGCGTTGCCCTTCTGGACCTCGGCGCCGCAGCTCTCCAGAGACTCCATGGTATGGGACTTGGAGGAACCGGTGGCACCGCCGCAGCCGTCACGGCCGGTCTTGCCGCCCAGCAGCAGGATCACATCGCCGGCTTCGGGACGCTCACGGCGGACATTATATGCAGGTGCGGCTGCCACAACAGCACCACATTCCAGGCGCTTGGCAACATAACCATCATGGTAGAGCTCAGCAATATGAACACCTCTTGCGGCAGCGCCCATAAGTCCATTTCCGCCTGCGCCAAAGACAAGAGAGTGGCCTCTTTTCGCCATCATTTCTCCAAGAGCTTCAACCTTTTCTATATATTCTTTATCAATTTCGTAACTGGCTGCGCCAAACACACATATTTTCATTTTTATTTCCTCCTATTTCTCCCATTTGTCACAAATTGAATTTATCTGCGACATAAGCTTTGCCATATCCTTGTTTGCTCCACCTCGGTAGCTTTCAATAATTCCAAGAAGTCTTTTTCCTGAGGAAACAAGCTGTTTAAATGCTGCCGACTCTTTTCTTCTTTCCCCATAATGTTTTTCAATTTTCTTTAAGTTCCCTCTCTCTAAACAAACCCCTGAAATCAAATCATACTCCGCACCATTATATGGAGCGGTTGCATATATTCCCAGCTCCTTTTCAATGTGGGCGGCAAAGTCATCACAAACTGAATCTGCTCCATGGTTTACAAAAATTGTTTTTGGCTTTTTAGTAAAGGCCTTTAACCACTCTGTAAGCATATCCCTATCAGCGTGAGAGCTTATTCCCTCAATGGTTCTTATTTGTGCCTGAACCAAAATCGGCTCACCGAAAAGTTTAATTTCACGGCTTCCCTCCAAAATAATTCTGCCAAGTGTTCCCTCTGCCTGATAGCCTACGAATAAAACCGTGCACTCCTTTCTCCAAAGATTGTGCTTTAAATGATGCCTTATTCTTCCCGCCTCGCACATTCCGCTTGCAGAAATAATAATTTTTGGATTTTTATCCGTGTTTATTGCCATCGATTCTTCGCTTGTTACAGAAAGCATAAGTCCGTCAAATTTAATGGGGTTTATACCTTTTTCAAGAAGGGATAGAGCCTCATCATCAAAATAATCCGTTAAATTTCCGCTGTAAATTTCCGTTGCCTCAACCGCCAAAGGACTATCCACATAAACCGGAAAGTTGTCGTGCCCCTTAATTAAGCCTTGCTCCTTAATTTTTCTTATAAGATATAAAAGCTCTTGTGTTCTTCCAACCGCAAAGGAAGGAATTACAAGATTTCCACCTCTGTCAAAAGTGTCTTGAATAATTTCTGCAAGCTGATTTATATAATCAACTCTCTCCCCATGGAGCCTTGTTCCATAGGTAGACTCAATAACAACATAATCCGCCTCTTTTGGATTTTGAGGGTCACGAATAAGAGGTCTTGTGTGATTTCCCAAATCTCCTGAAAAGACAATTGTTTGAGTACTTCCATTTTCCGTTACACTAAGGCTTATACTTGCTGAGCCGAGAAGATGCCCGGCATCAGTAAAGCGGATTTTTATTCCCTCACAAAGCTCATATTCCTTTTCGTAATCACAGTGAACAAACTGCTCTAAAGAATATGTGGCATCCTCGACTGTATAAAGAGGTAAATACTCACTTTCCCCCGCTCTTTTCGCCTTTTTGTTTCGCCATTTTGCCTCGCTCTCTTGGATATACGCCGAGTCAAGAAGCATAATTTTGCAAAGATGTCCTGTGGCAAGTGTTGAATAAATATGTCCTCTGAAACCCCCGGCAGAAAGTGCAGGGATTTTCCCTGAATGGTCTATATGAGCGTGAGTTAATAAAAGATAATCTATCTGTGACGGAAGGATCGGCAATTCACAGTTTTCATAAATATCCGGGCCTTGCTCCATTCCACAATCAATCATTATTGTCTTTCCGTTTGCATAAACCACCGTGCATGAGCCTGTTACCTCGTGGGCCGCACCGTAAAAAGCTATCTTCATAACAGCACCTCGCTTCCGTTATCATTATTTTAACATTATATCTGATTTTTTTCAACCCTAATATTCTTTACCCTACAAACAAATATATTCAAAAAGAGCATCGCAAAAGCGTGCTCTTTAAATTATATGTATTATAATTTCTGATATGAATACGGCCAGGCAGGCAAAGGATGCGACAGTTACAAGGCTCTTTTTGAAAAAGGCAAAAATCATTGCTACCAGAAAGCCGAAAAAGGCTGAAAGAGTGTTATCCACCGCATAGAAAATTGCAGGAATTGTCATAACGCTTAAAACCGCATAGGGAATATAATACAAAAATGAACAGATAAACTTATTCTTAATCTTTTCCTTGACCAGCACAAGCGGTATCATTCTAACGAGATAGGTAACGAGAGCCATAACCAAAAGGTATATCCATGTACTATTCATAGTCTACCTCCTCCGAAACGGGTGCAAAATACGCAAAAACTGCGCTTGCAACAACCGAGCAGATTATAATAACAAAACCGCTTGGAATTCCTTTTAAAATGGGCAGATAATAGAAAACACAGCTTAAAGCTATTGCCAGGATAACGCACAGGGCAGTGAACTTTTCTTCTTTGATAACAGGAACAACAATGGCTATAAACATTCCGTAGATTGCCACCCCAAGAGACGAAATAACTATTTGAGGCAATATGTTCCCTGCCACCGCGCCAAGAAGCGTTCCAAGGCTCCAACCGAGAAAAGGAGTTATCATAAGACCGTAAAAATAACGCTTGCCGACAGTCCCTTTTTGCCCTGATGCCACAGCGAAAATTTCGTCCGTGTTTTCAAAGGCTATTATAAATCTGTCTAAAAGTTTGACGCTTTTCCCAAGCTTTTGAGAAAGGGAGACGGACATCAGCGAATATCTTATATTGATAATAAACTGAGTCAGGGCAAGCTCAATAAGCCCTCCGCCCGTGGCAATTATAGGCACAGCCGCAAGCTGACCTGCCGAGGTCATATTTGTCATTGACATTACCACCGCCTCCAAAACTGTCAGCCCTTGTCCCGTGGCAAAAATACCAAAGGCAAAGGCAACAGACAGATAGCCAAAGCAAATAGGCAAGCCGTCAATTATTCCTTTTAAAAAGCTGTTGTTTTCTTTCATCTTATAAATCCTTATTTTGTAAGTTCTTCCGCCTTTAAAAGTGCAGAATCTATATCCTTTGTAAAGCTGTCTTTTCCTACCATATCATAAAAGCCTGCTTTTTTCATAACAGACATTGGCTGTTTATTAACATGGGAGAATAAAACCTTAATTCCACGATTTTTGCAAATTTCATAAACCGTTGCAAGTTCACGAAGAGCAGTCGCATCAAGAGAAGTTAGATTCCTCATTCGAAGAATTATAACCTCTGCCCCATCCTTAATCGGAATTGAAGAAACTGCATCGGAGTTTGCAAAAAACAGCGGTCCGCTTATTTCAAAAACCTCTGTCTTTGGTGGAATCTTTTTAAGATTTCCACCATCGTTTTCTGTCTCCTCGTCCTCTTTTGTCCATGGGCGGATATGAGTTACCTCAACCATTCTCTTGATAAAGAGGCACGCCGCCGCAATAAGCCCGAATTCGATTGCCACAACCAAGTCAAAAACAACTGTTAAAACAAAGGTTATGACTAAAACCGCAATATCGCTTTTGGGGGCAGTTTTGCATATTTTAACAAACTGACGCCATTCGCTCATATTATATGCAACCATA
>JAZSPE010000163.1:0-2820 GCA_045537265.1 Clostridia bacterium
GGTACTCAAAAATCTGTAAGTGAGGGGATTTTATGTTTAAGAAACTTAAAAAGATGATTGGAAAAGCAAATAAGATTGCTGTTTTCACTCATGAAAACCCTGACGGTGATGCTCTTGGAAGCTCATATGCTTTTGCCTTAGGCCTTATTGGCTTAGGAAAACAAGCAAATGTCTTTCTTGGGGACTTTAAAAAGGATACAAAAGAATATAGGGAAATCTGCGGAAAAGAAATGATGAGCAATATTTCCCCGGAGGAATGCGATTTACTCGTTGCCCTTGACTGTGCTGACATTAATCGTATTTCTTTGGGCGGAGCGGAGTTTAAAGGGAAAACTGTGGCAATTGACCACCATATTACACATAAACCATATGCAGAGGAAACTATCGTTGTTGATGCTCCTGCTACTGGGGAGATTGTCTTTGATGCCCTAAAAGCCTTAAAGGTAAAAATAACCCCTGAAATTGCAAGTAATATTTATATTGCTATTGCCTGTGATACGGGAAATTTCAAGTATTCTTCAGTTACCCCTAAAACCCATCGCATAGTTGCTGACCTTATTGAAAACGGAGCGGAGTTTGCCAAAATTTCAAGAGAAGTTTTTTATAAACTGACCAAGGAATATCTTGATTTATATGAAACGGCTCTTACCCGCCTTGAATTTTTCTCAGATGGAAAGGGCTGTCTTATGTACCTTTGCGATGAGGATTTTGAAACGGCGAAAATTGACGAAAACGGAGCGGGAGATATTGTGACCCTTCCTACTAAAATTGTGGGAGTTGAGGTTGGAGCATATATCCGAAAAAGAGGAGATGGCTTTAAGGTAAGTCTTCGGTCCAACGAATTTATTGATGTTTCAAAGATAGCCGAAGGATATGGCGGAGGCGGACATATAAGAGCCGCAGGCTTTTCTTCTAATCTCCCTATTGACGAGCTTAAAGCTTCCGTTAAGAAAAGTCTCAAAGAGGCTCTTTTAAAGGTGATGTAAATGGACGGAATTATAAATGTAAACAAGCCTCTTGGAATAACATCTCATGATGTTGTTTATAGACTGAGAAGAATTCTTGGCATTAAAAAAATCGGCCATACAGGGACACTTGACCCTGATGCTGAGGGCGTTTTGCCAATGTGTATAGGCAGGGGAACAAAGCTTGCCGAAGAGCTTACAGCCAAAGAAAAACAATATTTGGCTGAACTTACATTGGGGATAGTTACTGATACTCAGGATATAAGCGGAGAGGTTTTAAAAAGAAACGAAGTTTCTCTGAGCGAAGAAGAAATAAGAGATGCAATTATGTCATTTATTGGGGACATAGAGCAAATTCCGCCTATGTATTCCGCAATTAAAGTGGATGGGAAAAAGCTTTATGAACTTGCAAGAGAGGGCAAAACTGTTGAACTTGCGCCAAGACCCGTAACGATTTTTGGAATTGATATTCAAAGCGTTGATTTGGAATCTGGCAAAATCAGTTTTTTGGTTGACTGTTCAAAGGGGACATACATAAGAACTCTTTGCCACGATATAGGTAAAAAGCTTGGTTGTGGCGGAGTTATGTCTGCTCTTAAAAGAACTCGATTAGGGGACTTTAAAATTGAGGATGCCTTTACCTTAGAAGAAATAGAGGAAAAGGCAAAGAATAACGATTTTTCATTTTTGATTGGAATTGATGAGGTTTTATCCCACTATGATAAAGTTGTTTTAGCTGACAGAAACGCAAGAAGGCTTTGCAATGGGATAGAAGTAAAGCTAAGCGGAATAGAAGATGAAAAAATTTTCAGGGTGTACGACGAACAAGGGAAATTCCTTGCTCTTTGCACCATTTTCGGCGGAAAAGTAAAAGTGCTGCGCGCTTTTTACGGGGAGGCTCCTAAATGAGAAAAATTTTCGGTTCTGAGAATTTGAAAATTGAAAATTGTGCAGTGGCATTGGGTAATTTTGATGCAATCCATAAGGGTCATATGGCGATATTTTCAGACATGCTGAGTTTTGCTAAGGAAAATGGCCTGCTGCCTGTTGTTTATATGTTTAAGGATAGCCCCAATAAGGGAGAACTTGGTATAAACTCTTTGGATAAGCGCCTTGAAATCCTTGAGGAAATGGGAGTTGAGGTTGCCGTTGTTGAAGAGTTTAGCTCTGTTAAAAATATTTCCTATGATGAATTCATAGGGGAATATATTAAAAACCGCTTGGGTGCAAAAGCCGTTTTTGTTGGCTTTAATTATCGCTTTGGCAAAGGCGCAGAAGGGGATGCGAAAATCCTTAGTGGCCTTTGCAAAAAGGATAATATTGATGTATTCATAAAAGACTGCGTTAAAATTGACGGAGTTACGGTTTCAAGCTCAAAGATAAAGGAATTTATCACAGCGGGAGAAATGGAAAAGGCCAAGGGGTTTATGACCCGAGGCTTTTCCGTCAGCGGAACTGTTATAAAGGGCAAACAGCTTGGCAGAACAATCGGTTTTCCCACCGCAAACATTGAATATCCGGATGGCGTTGTCCTTCCAGAAGAGGGAGTATACATAACTCTTTGCAAAATAGGGGATAATAAATATTATTCCATTACGAATATTGGCGAAAAGCCCACTGTTTCCGACGAAAGAAAGAACATCGAAACTGCAATAGGGGATTTTGACGCTGACATCTATGGAGAGCAGATTGAAATAGAATTCTGTAAAAGAATAAGAGATATAAGCAAATTTGAAAGTCTTGACAAGCTCAAGGAACAACTTTCAAAGGATATGAATACGGCGAAAATCTTTTTTGATGCAGAAAAAGAATAATATTGATTTATTCAGGAATAATTTAGCAAAAACAGTTGACA
>JAZSPE010000074.1:0-2120 GCA_045537265.1 Clostridia bacterium
ACTGATGAAAGAAACTATTGCTTTCAAAGGAACAAAAGAGCAGGAAGAAAGACTTATGGCTGTTATCGAAAGTCATAAAGGCCAGGAAGGTGCTGTTATCCCGGTTCTTCATGAAGCACAGGGAATTTATGGCTATCTCCCTATTGAAGTTCAGGAAATGATTGCTGAAGGTCTTGATGTTCCGCTTGCTGAGATTTATGGTATAGTTACATTCTATAGCCAGTTCTCAATTAATCCAAAGGGCAAATACCAGATTGGTGTATGTCTTGGAACAGCGTGTTATGTTAAAGGCTCAGGCGATATTTTAGACAAGTGTAAGGAAATTTTAGGCATCGATGTTGGGGAATGTACTCCTGACGGTCTTTTCTCAATTGATGCAACCCGTTGTATTGGTGCTTGCGGTCTTGCACCTGTTTTAACAGTTAACGATGATGTTTACGGCAGACTTGTTGTTGATGATATTGAAGGCATTATCGCTAAATACAGAAATTAAGAGGTAAAAAGATGCGCTTATCTGATGTAAAATCTGTTTTAAATGCCAAAGTTTTAAGTGGTGAGAGTGAAAGTCAGTTAAACGAGAAAGAGATTCACACTGCTTGCGGTTGTGATTTAATGAGCGATGTTTTGGCCTTTGTTAAAGACCAGACTATGCTTTTAACTGGACTTATCAATTCTCAGGTAATCCGCACAGCTGAGATGATGGACATTGTTGCTGTTTGCTTTGTAAGAGGTAAAATGCCAACAGAAGATGTTATCGAGCTTGCGAAAGAAAAGGGAATCAGTCTCCTTCAAACGGATTATCCGCTTTATCTTTCTTGTGGATTGCTTTATAGCAAAGGCCTTGGTGTAAAAAATGATTAAAAGATATATTTTGTCGGGAGAGGATTTCTCCATAGCCGGAGAAGCTTCAAGCAGTTTCAAAGCTGTTTTAAAAAAGCTTGGAATTGATGCAGGTATTATCCGTAGAGTTGCCATTGCTATGTATGAGGCGGAAATTAACACAATTGTGCATGGCGGCGGCGGGGAATGTGAAGCGGAAATAGAGGGGAATAAAATTACTCTTGTTTTTCGTGACAAAGGCCCCGGTATCCCTAACTTAGACCTTGCGATGCAAGAGGGGTATTCAACTGCAACTGAAGAAATACGCGAGCTTGGGTTTGGAGCCGGCATGGGACTTCCGAATATTAAGAAATATACAGACAGTATGCAGATTGAAACAGAACCTGGAAAGGGAACTACGGTGACATTGGTCATAAATCTGTGAGGTGAGTAATATGGAATATTTCCACTCGGTTACACTAGATACAAATAAATGTCATGGCTGTACGAATTGTATTACTCATTGTCCGACTGAGGCAATAAGAGTGCAAAACGGAAAGGCTAAAATCATTAAAGAGCGTTGTATTGACTGCGGAGAGTGTATTCGCGTTTGTCAGTCTCATGCAAAGATTGCTGTTGCAGATACCTTCGCTATGCTTGATGATTTTAAATATAATGTTGCTATGCCTGCTCCGTCTTTTTACGGACAGTTCAATAGTATGTTCACAATAGGTCAGATTCTTACAGCGTTTAAAAAGATTGGTTTTGACCATGTTTTCGAGGTGGCGAGAGGTGCTGAATATGTCAGCGCCGCAACAAGATATATCCTTGAAAACGAAAATCCTAAAAAGCCGGTTATAAGCTCAGCTTGTCCGGCGGTTTTAAGGCTTATAAGAGAGCGTTTCCCAAACCTTTTGGGGAATGTATTAAATATTATTTCTCCTATGGAGGTGGCGGCTATTCTTGCAAGGCGTGAAGCCTCTGAAAAAACGGGCCTTGCTCCTGAGGAGATAGGGGTGTTCTTCATTTCCCCTTGCCCTGCGAAGGTAACGAGTGTAAAGTCTCCACTTACCCTTGAAAAGTCAAATGTAAGCGGAGTTATAACCGCAAAGTCTGCTTTTAAGAAAATTATCTCTATTATCGAGGACATTAAAGAGGAAGAAAATCTTTCTGTTTCCGGATATGAAGGTATTTTCTGGGCAAGTACAGGTGGAGAATGTTTGGGAACAGGCTCGGTTGACACAATTGCAAGTCGGAGGCCAAGCGGTCTTAGGAAGACAACAATGGGCACCAACTCCTTG
>JAZSPE010000218.1:0-3033 GCA_045537265.1 Clostridia bacterium
GTGGCAGAAAACCTTGATAACCTTCTGGCCGTTCATCATTTCCTGAATATATCCTTCGGTTTGCCCGAGAGACATCTGCTGACGAATGAAATATTTTGAAGAACCGCCACCTGCTTTTTTAGTAACAATTGTCATAAGAACAACACCTAAAAGCACGATGAGGGTCATCCATATACTGAAATAAAGCATTGCGAAAAGCACGCCGATAACAACGGAGCCTGCTCTTAAAAGTGCAGGAAGAGACTGAGAAATGAGCTGACGAAGAGTGTCAATATCGTTTGTATAATGGCTCATTATGTCCCCGTGCTTGTGTGTATCAAAATAGCGGATAGGAAGCCTCTGCATCCCTTTAAACATTGAAATACGAAGCTTTGACAAAAACCCTTGGGTTATAATCGCTGTAAGCTGTGTATTAACAACGGAAGAGGCAAGGGAGATAACATAAAGAATTCCCACAAAAACAAGGTATCTGAGAATTTCCGGTCTGGCAACTACCCATGAGCCACTCTCGCTGTTGATTTTTATACAGTCAAGAATTTTCTGAAGAACAAAGTCCGGAACAACTGCAACAACTGCGGAGAACAGTATACAAAAAGCTGTGAATGGGACTAAAACGGGATAGAACTTAAAGAGGGCTTTTATAACTCTGCCAAGTGTTCCCTTTTTAGCCTTCTTAAAATCGGGGCGTCCTTTTGGAGCTTTATTTTGCTGTTTCATTTTCGTTACCCCCATGTGTCTGTTCTTCGTAAACTTCACGGTAAATTTCGCTTGATTTCATAAGCTCCTCGTGAGTTCCAATGTCGGAAATAGTTCCGTTTTCCATAACAATAATCATATCCGCATCCATAACAGAGGAGATTCTCTGAGCAATAATGATTTTTGTTGTTTCGGGAATAAATTTCTTAAATCCCTCACGGATAAGAGCGTCGGTCTTTGTGTCAACGGCGCTGGTGGAGTCGTCTAAAATAAGAATTTTCGGCTTTTTAAGAAGAGCTCTTGCTATACAAAGTCTCTGCTTTTGTCCGCCTGAAACATTCGTTCCGCCCTGCTCAATCTTTGTGTCATAGCCGTCAGGGAAAACGGAAACAAATTCGTCTGCCTGAGCTAGCTTGCATGCATCTATGATTTCTTCATCGGTTGCATTTTCATTACCCCAGCGGAGATTTTCCTTTATAGTCCCCGAGAAGAGGAGATTTTTTTGAAGCACCATTGAAACATTGTTGCGGAGGGTTTTAAGGCCGTAGCTTCGAACATCAACGCCCCCTACCATGACTGTTCCCTCTGTTGCGTCATAAAGACGGGGGATAAGCTGAACAAGGGAGGATTTTCCCGAACCTGTTCCGCCTATAATTCCCACGGTTGCGCCTGATTTTATGTGCAAATCAATATTTGAAAGGGAGTTGCGCTTTGCCTTCTTTGAGTATTTGAAGTTGACATTGTTAAAGTCAATGCTTCCGTCTTTAACTGTCAGACACGGATTTTCCTTTTCAGTAAGTGAAGATTCTTCGTCAAGGACTTCAAAAATACGCTTAGCAGACTCTGCCGACATGGTTATCATAACATAAATCATTGAAAGCATCATAAGGGACATTAAAACTTGCATTCCGTATGTAAGCATAGCAGAAATCTGTCCAACATCAACGCCGCCAATATGGTTTATTGCCATTTTAGAGCCGATTAGAAGAATGAATATCCAGTTAATATTCATACAAAGCTGCATAAGAGGACCGTTGAAAGCGACAATTCTCTCTGCCTTTGTAAAGTCGTTTTTAATATCCTCTGCGGCAACTTCAAACTTTTCGTTTTCATAATCCTCTCTTGAAAAACCTTTAACAACTCGCATTGCCTGAACATTCTCTTCGATTGATTCGTTGAGCTTGTCGTATTTTTTGAAAACACGGCGGAAAGCAGGCATTGCTTTTCGACTTACAAAGAAAAGACCGAAACCTAAAATCGGAATAACAATAACGAAAGAGGTTGCCAAAGGACCGCCCATAATGTATGCCATAATAATTGAGAAGATAAGCATAAGAGGACTTCTTATTGCGGTTCTTATAATCATCATAAAGGACATCTGAACATTGGCAACATCCGTTGTCATTCTTGTTACCAAGGAAGAAGAGGAGAACTTGTCAATGTTTTCAAAGCTGTATCCTTGCACCTTATAGAACATACTCTGCCTTAAATTTTTTGCAAATCCGGCAGATGCTTTTGCAGCCGTAAAAGCGGCTAAACCGCCAAAGGCTAAGGATATGCAGGCGGCGATAACTAAAAGAACACCAAGGTCCAAAATCTCTGCCATATCCGTTCCGTTTTTGATTTTGTTAACTAAGTTTGCTGTTATAAATGGGATGAGGGTTTCCAGGACCGCCTCCCCAAGAATGAAAAGCAAAGTCAAAATGGCAGGGGTTTTATATTCCCTGACTGATTTTGCAAGTTTTCTAATCATTTGTATTGTCCTCCTTTAAAATGTCATAAGTCTTATCAAGAAGAGAAGTAAGAGTGTCAAGCTCTTCTTTTGTAAACCTCTGCGCAAATCGCTTTTCTATATGTTCCCTCTGCGCCTTGCAGTCCGACTGAACATCGTACGCCTTCTGGGAAAGGGAGATGCACCGCTGTCGCTTGTCCGTTTTTGAAACGGAAACGGTAACAAACCCGTTTTTCTCCATTCGCCCTAAGATTCCTCTGGCGGTGGAATGCTTTATTCCGAAATGCAATTCTAAGTCGCGCTGAGTGATTTCTTTATCTGCCTTAAAAAGATAGAAAAGAATGTCCATCTGGGTTCTGGTAAGCCCGAAATTTTTTGCTCTTCGGTTGCCGTTTGCCCTGAAACATTCGTGGATTTTTTTAAATCTGTACCCTAAATCGTAAGATTCCATCTATACACCTCCAAAAGTGTAGCATACTCCATATTTTACTCCAAACATCCCTAAAAGTCAATAAGTTTTTGTAGTTTTTTGGCAGACGATTTTAAGGAAAATAAAAAGGAAAAATTTCCCAATTACAGAAATTTTAGATGAGACTATTTGCGGG
>JAZSPE010000067.1:0-8919 GCA_045537265.1 Clostridia bacterium
ATTATTTTACACTTGATTTTTTCTGTTGTTTTAATTGCGGTTGTTCTTCTTCAACAGGGTAAACAGGCTGGCCTTTCTGGCGCTGTTGCTGGTGGAGCTGAAACATTCTTTGGCAAGAACAAAGGCAGAACAGTTGACGCTCTCTTAAAGAAGCTTACAGCTGTTGCAGCTGTCTTGTTCATCGTTACATCTATTTCTCTTGCCTATGTTGCAACAAGACCTGAGGAAGCTCCTGTTGTAGAGGAGACACAGGTAACAGAAACAGCGGACGATGCTAACGAAATTCCTGCTGAATAATTTAAGTTTAAAATAACGCTGTTTCCCAAATAGGAAACAGCGTTTTTGTCCTTTAAAGGAGAGAAATAAAATGGCGATAACTTGTATTGTAACAGGCGCATCCCGTGGAATCGGAAAGGGCGCGGCTCTTGCCCTTGCTAAAATGGGGGCAAATGTTATTATAAACTACAATAAAAATAAGGCGATGGCGGAAGAAACTAAGAAAGAGGTTATTTCCCTTGGCGGAAAGGCGGAAATTTTCGGCGCAGATGTGTCGGATTTTTCGGCGTGTCAGAAAATGGTAGAGTTTGCCATAGAGAAATTCGGAGGCGTTGACGCCCTTGTGAATAACGCAGGGATTTCCCCCATGCAAGCCCCTTTTGATATGACCGACAAAGAGGAGTGGGACAAGGTTTTCTCTGTTAATGTTTTCGGAACATTTAATTGTACCAAGGCAGTCCTTCCTCATATGATTTCCAAAAAGAGGGGAAGCATAATTAATCTCTCTTCCGTATGGGGAATTGTTGGTGGTTCCTGCGAGGCGGTTTATTCTTCTTCAAAAGCTGCGGTAATCGGTTTTACGAAGGCTATGGCAAAAGAGCTTGCCCCGTCGGGAATAAGGGTTAATGCCTTAGCGCCGGGGATGATTGATACGGATATGAATTCTCATTTTGGGGAAGATGATATAGAGGAGATAAAAAAGGAAATTCCTCTGGGAAGAATCGGAACAATTACCGACATGGGAAACATAATTGCGTTCTTATGCAGTGACGAAAGCGGTTATATAACAGGCGAAGTAATTAAAGCAGATGGCGGATGGTGTTAGGAGTGAACAATTTGGCAGTTTTAGAAGGACTTAAACCTGAGAAGGTATTTGAATTTTTTGAAAAGATATGCAGTATTCCTCATGGCTCGGGAAATACGAA
The DNA here is from genome assembly GCA_045537265.1 of Clostridia bacterium. Lineage (GTDB taxonomy): Bacteria > Bacillota > Clostridia > Monoglobales > Monoglobaceae > SIG454. The sequence goes on from JAZSPE010000067.1 coordinate 1,203, forward strand.
AGAGATAAGCGATATGCTCTGCTCCTTTGCAAAGGAGAGAGGACTTTGGTATTATCAGGACGAAGTTAATAATGTTATAATCAAAAAAGACGGGAGCTTCGGCAAAGAAGATTGTGCGCCTGTAATCCTGCAAGGGCATATGGATATGGTTTGTGAAAAGGCCCCCGATTGCACTCTTGATATGGAGAAAGATGGTCTTATTCTTAAAACCGACGGGGAAATTGTTTTCGCCGAAGGGACAACCTTGGGTGGCGATGACGGCATCGCTGTTGCGATGATGATGGCGATTTTAGATGCGGACGATATTCCTCATCCTCCCATCGAGGCGGTTATAACTGTTGATGAAGAGATTGGCCTTATTGGTGCAGGAGAAATAGATGCTTCATTCCTTAAAGGAAAGCGAATGATAAATATTGACTCTGAAGTGGAAGGTGTTTTCACGGTAAGCTGTGCCGGAGGAATAAGGGCAAAAGGCACCTTCCCTATAAAAAGAGAAAATAAAAAAGAAAAAAGTTATACAATTGAAATTGGTGGCCTTATTGGTGGACACTCAGGCGTGGAGATAGACAAAGGAAGAGCTAATTCAAGCATTCTTTTGGGAAGGGTTTTAAAAACTCTTTCTGAGGAAACAGAAATTTCTCTTATAAGCGCCGAGGGCGGACTTAAAGATAACGCAATCCCAAGATTCTCTGTTGCAAAAGTTTGCGCCTTAGACGAGGCGGTTTTATCCTCGGTCTGCAAAAGAATGAATAAGGTTTTCAAAAACGAATATGCGGCAACAGACAGTGAGGTTTTTGTTTCCTATAAAAAAGGGGGAGAAGAACTCCCTATGGATAGAGAAAGCACAAAAAGGATTATAAACGCTCTTTGCATTATGCCAAACGGAATTATGGAAATGAGCCATCAGATTGAGGGCCTCGTGCAAACTTCCCTTAACCTTGGAATTTTAACAACCGAGGAAGATAAGGTTGTCGCAGAGTTTGGGGTAAGAAGCAGTATTGATTCTCAAAAAGAGATGCTTTGCCAAAGACTTTTCTGCGTAGTGGAAAGCCTTGGGGGAGAGATGGAGCTTAGCGGGAATTATCCCGGCTGGGAATATCGCATAGACTCTCCGCTGAGAGATCTAATGACAGAGGTTTTCAAAGACCAATATGGGAAATATCCTAAAATTGAGGCAATCCACGCAGGTCTTGAATGCGGAGTTTTCGCAGGCAAGATAGAAGACTTTGAGGCAATTTCAATAGGCCCTGATATGAAAGACATTCATACCTTCTCCGAAAGACTTTATATAAAGTCAACGGAGCGGACCTACAATCTGATTTTAGAAACTTTAAAAAGAATGTAAAAAAACGAGATGCTTTGCATCTCGTTTTTGTTTTAGTTGAAATATGATGTTACCTGTGCTTTTTTAACTTCGATTTGAGGGAAGTTATCCTCAAAATATTCCTCCAAGAAGTCGCAGATTATGTTTTCCGTTTCAAAATGCCCTGCGTCGATAACATTAAGGCCGATTTCCGAAGCGGTCTGGGCTTCGTGGTGGCTTATGTCGGCGGTGAGATAAACATCTGCTCCAGAGTGAAGAGCGCACTCCATAAGGTCGCCACCACTACCGCTGCAAAGGGCAACGGTATGGATTTCGTCATTTGGGCATCCCACAACCTTTATGTTCCGGCAATCAAGAGTTGCTTTAACAAAATCCGTAAAATCTTCTAAGCTCATAGGCGGCTCTAATTTTCCAACCCTGCCGATGTTTTCAAGAGGATTTCCGAAAGCGTCCTTGCATTCCTCTTCGGTATACGGGCGAACATTTTCAAGGCCCAGAGTTTTTGCAAGAAGGTCGTTCATTCCTCCGTCGGCCTTGTCAAAGTTGGTGTGCATACTGTAAACCGCTATGTTGCTTTTGATTAAAGAGATAACAAGTCGGCCTGTGGGGTCAGCTTCTGTGATTTTAGCGAGAGGCTTAAAAATCAGAGGGTGATGACTTATTATAAGATTTGCGCCGAACTCTTGCGCCTGCTTTAAGGTTTCGGAGTTAACTTCAAGGCAGATAAAAACCTTGCTTGCATTCCTCTCCGCATCCCCAAGCAAAAAGCCGGGATTGTCCCACTTCTCCGCAAGAGAGAGGGGGGCGATTTTTTCCATTTCATAAATGATATCACTGATTTTCATTTTCAATCATCTCCTTTAAGGATAAAAGATTATTGAGCCTTTCTTCAAAGAGGGGGTTGTGAGAGCGGATAAGCCCTGCAATCTGCTTGTCTATTTTATTAAGGCGAGAAATTTTATATGCCTCATAATGCTCGTTTTTTATAACGGCTTTGCCAAGATAAAGCTCCGCTTCGGTGTAAGGAATATCCTTTCCGACGCTGACTTTCATAATGGTATAAAGCTTTTCTTCCTCGCGGACGATATGCTCTTCGTTTATGGTGTAGCCGTTTTTGTTAAGAAACTCCCGAAGCTCGCTTATCGCTGTCATTGGTTGGAGAATAAGCTCTTTTGCGGATTTTGCGATATTTTCGGACTCCTCTAAAATCTGGGCGATTAAGAGGCCCCCCATTCCTGCAATTATAATTGCGTCGACTTCGCAAACAGAAACGGTTTCAAGACCGCCACCCAGGCGAATGTCAATCATATCCTCTGCGTCGTAGAGGGAAACGGTTTTTCTTGCCCTTTCCACAGGCCCTTTTTTAATATCCGAGGCAATTGCCTTTTGACACTTATTATTTAAGCAAAGGCAAACAGGGATATAGGCGTGGTCTGTCCCGATGTCGCAGACGGTTTCGCAAGGGGTTAAAACATCATAAATTTTTTGTAGTCTTGGTGTGAGTTTGGGTAGTTTCATTTTTTCTTCCTTATATATATTATTAACTTTATTTTAAACTGAGGGAAAGAGCTTGTCAAGACAAAAAAAGGAAATTGGCAAAGAGCGTGGAAATTTATCAAAAAGAGGAAATTAAAGGAGACGAGAGTTATGGAATGTCCAAGACTTGTCAGCGAGAGAATAGAAGAGGAAACTCTGAGCTCTTATGCGACCCTGAGCAAAAACACAAAAGGGCGCAAAGAAGCTATACCTTATTGCAATTTAAGAACGGAGTTTCAAAGGGACAGAGACAGGATTATTCATTCCAAGGCCTTCCGCCGTTTAAAACATAAGACCCAGGTTTTCTTAGCTCCTGAAGGGGACCATTACAGAACCCGTCTTACCCACACCTTAGAGGTGGCGCAGATTGCAAGAACGGCGGCGAGAGCGCTGCGGCTTAACGAGGACTTAACCGAGGCAATCGCCTTAGGTCACGACTTAGGTCACACTCCTTTCGGCCACAGCGGAGAAAGGGCGCTTGACAGCCTTTGCGAAAACGGTTTCCATCATAACGAACAAAGTCTTCGTACAGTGGACATAATCGAAGAGCTTAACTTAACGGAAGAGGTTCGGAACGGGATCCTCTGCCACAGCGGAGAAAGAAAGGCAGACACTCCCGAGGGGAGAATTGTCGGTATTGCAGATAAGATTGCATACATAAACCACGACATTGATGACGCTATAAGAGCAGGGATTTTAGACTATGAAAATGTACCAAAGGAGTTTACACTCCGCTTTGGAAACAGTCAGTCAGAGAGAATCAATAATATGATAACAAGCCTTGTCGAGAGCAGCGACGGGGCGGATGTAAAAATGGACGAGGAAAACTCTGAGGCTATGATGGGCCTTAGAAAGTTTATGTTTGAAAATGTCTATTTCAACAAAACTGCCTTAGAGAATGAAGAAAAAGTTCGCAACATTATTAACAGCCTTTATGAAATGTATTCTGAGGAAGGAAAAAGCGAACAGGAGATTATAGATTATATAGCAGGGATGACAGACCGATATGCAATCTCTGCCTTTGAGAAAAATTTTGTTCCGAAATCCTGGAATATTTAAAAAGGAAAATTGAAAGTTTGGTCGAAAAATAGAAATAAGTAAAGAAAAAGGAGGGCGTTTTATGGCGATGTCGGTTGAGTTCCAGAGCTTTATTGACGAGCTCATTGATAAAAACGATATTGTTGAAGTCGTTTCGATGTATGCAAAGCTAAAACGCTCGGGAAGAACATATCGTGGGCTATGCCCCATTCATAATGACAGAAAAAATCCTTCCCTCTCCGTTGACCCTCAGAACAGACTCTTCAAATGCTTCGGCTGTGGGGCAGGGGGAACGGTTATCCAGTTTATTATGGCGAAAGAAAATCTTGACTTTATGGAGGCGGTGAAGCTCCTTGCTGACAGGGCAGGGATGACGATGCCTGAAAAACAGACTCCAAGAGAGTCTCGTGAGGCGGCAATCAAGAGAGATAAAAAGTCAAGAATGCTATCTATGCATAAAGAAGCGGCAAGGTATTTTTACACTTGCCTTTTGGATAAAGAAAATACCGTTGCAAGAGAGTATCTTAAAAACAGAAATCTCTCCGAGGAAACCATTAAGAAGTTCGGTATAGGCTACGCTCCTCAAAAAAGCGGGCTTGGGGACTATTTAAGGTCAAAAGGCTTTTCCTATTCCGAGGCGGAAGATGCCGCCCTTATATATAAAGGAAGCAACGGCTATTTTGATAAGTTCCGTGGACGAATAATGTTCCCTATATTTGATATAAGAGGAAATGTCATCGCCTTTGGGGGAAGAACAATCTTTGACGATAAAGCGAAGTATATTAACTCCAACGGCTCAATAATCTATAACAAGAGCCAAACCCTCTTTGCTTTTAATCGGGCAAAGGATACGAAAAAAGATGAATTTCTGCTTATGGAAGGAAATGTTGATGTTATTTCTCTCCATCAGGCAGGGTTTGATAACGCAACAGCGTCTCTGGGGACAGCTTTTACTCCCGAACAGGCAAGATTAATAAAACGGTATAAAGACAGAGTTATCCTTTGTTATGACTCGGACGAGGCAGGGGTTAAGGCGGTCCACGCCGCAGGGAAAATCCTTATGGACGAAGGAATCTCTGTTAAGGTTTTAACCGTGACAGGAGCCAAGGACCCTGATGAATATATTAATAAGTATGGACCTGAGATGTTTCAGGGGCTTATTGATAAGGCGGAAAACTTCATTGAGTATAAAATAAGAAAAACTGCGGAAAAATATAATTTTGACGATATAGAACAAAAAATAGCTTTCATTGGAGAAGCGGCTCAGATATTTGCGGAAATCAAAGACCCTATGAAAATGGAGATTTATGTTAACGATATCGCCAAGAAAGTTGATATAAGTCCTCAGAAGTTTATGGCGCAAATCCAGAACCTTAGGAAAACCGACAAGGGCAAGGAAGAAAGAACGGCTCTTCGGGAAGAAATGAGGAACATCGAAACCCGCCGTGGCGGACGGGAGAGGACGCCAAAGGAAAGACAGCTTTATGATGCAGAGAAACTTTTCTTAAACCTTATCTGCGACAAGAAGGTTTATGACAGAGTGAAAGATGAGGTCTCCCCTGAGGATATGACGGAGAAGCTACATAAAAAGATGTGCGAAAAGCTTTATGCTCTTCACGAAGAAGGGTGCAAGTTTGAAGCAACGCGGTTTGTGTCCGAATTTGAAAGTGAGGAGATTGGGGATGTTTCCGAAATCCTTACGGATGACAAAAATGTAGAGAGTAGGGAGGAAGCGATTACGCTGCCCCTTGAAATAATCAAAGAAAATATGCAAAGCAAGAAGATAGAAAGTCTTGACAAAAATGACGATGAGGGGCTTATGGAATATTTCCGTCAGCTCAGCTCAAAGAAACAGTAGGAGGAAGTTTAGTTATGGCAGAAGAAAAAGGAACCACTAAAAGTTCTAAGAAGCAGATTCTTCAGGAACTTTTGGAAATGGGTAAGAAAAATGGTGTAATTACCTATGATGAGATTGCTGCAAAAACCGAGGAGCTTGAACTTGACGGCGAGCAGATAGACCTTATCTATGAATATCTTGAAAAGAAAGGCATCGAGATAACAGGCAACTTCGAGGAAGAAATCAAGGATATTGAAGACGACCTTGAAATAACCGCAGAAGAGCTTGCGGACTTAACTGTTCCGGACAGCATAAGCATTGACGACCCTGTCAGAATGTATCTTAAAGAAATCGGTAAGGTTGACCTTCTTTCAAGCGCTGAGGAAGCTGAACTTGCTCAGAAAATGGCAGAGGGCGATGCTGACGCGAAAAAGCGTCTTGCTGAGGCTAATCTCCGTTTGGTTGTTAGTATTGCTAAGCGCTATGTGGGCAGAGGGATGCTCTTCCTTGACTTAATCCAGGAAGGTAATCTGGGCCTTATTAAAGCGGTTGAGAAGTTCGACTATACAAAGGGTTATAAGTTCAGTACCTATGCAACCTGGTGGATAAGACAGGCTATAACCCGTGCTATTGCGGATCAGGCAAGAACTATCCGTATTCCTGTTCATATGGTTGAAACTATCAATAAACTTATAAGAGTAACAAGACAGCTCGTTCAGGAATTGGGCCGCGACCCATCCCCTGAGGAAATTGCAAAGGAACTCAATATGCCTCTTGATAAGGTGTCTGAGATTATGAAGATTGCTCAGGAGCCTGTATCTTTGGAAACTCCAATCGGCGAAGAAGAAGACAGCCACTTGGGAGATTTTATTCAGGACGAAGATGCTCCCGCTCCATCTGAGGCTGCAACCTTTACTCTTCTTAAAGAACAGCTCTCTGAGGTTATTAATACATTGACCGCAAGAGAGGAAAAGGTTTTAAGACTTCGCTTCGGTCTTGACGACGGCAGAGCAAGAACTCTTGAAGAAGTTGGTAAGGAATTCAATGTAACAAGAGAAAGAATAAGACAGATTGAGGCAAAGGCTCTCAGAAAGCTTCGCCATCCAAGCAGAAGCAAAAAGCTTAAAGACTATCTTGAATAATTCGAAAGGACTAATATATAATGAAGAAAATAGTTGCAATTTTAATGCTTTTGGTGTTAGTTGTTTCCGTAACAGGCTGTAAAAGCGGAAAAAACGAGCCTCTTCAAAAAGAAGTTGAAAGACTTGAAAGTAAGGCAGAAAAATAAAAAAATAAGGTTTTAAGCACCCGAAAAAGGGTGCTTAAAATTTTTTTGAACTTTTTTCAAAAAAGGGGTTGACAAAGGGTAGGATATGTGATAATATGGTAAAGCTGTCGCCTGAGGGGACAGCAAATATATCACAGAAAAACGCCTGAAAAAAAGCTTAAAAATTTCTAAAAAAAGCTTGACAAGACGGGGTAGGATGTGATATACTAAATAGGCTCTCTCACTGAGGGGGCAAGTGATGTTTGAAAAGTACACAGTGATTAAAGCGGTAATAAATACGAAAGTATTATTACGACAATTGCACAAGGTATAACCTTGTCAATTCTTTAAAGTTTTAGCGAACTTTACAAAACGTTAGTATTCAAATTTGAGCTAATCAAATTTCGGAAATTTTTTTCGAGAGTTTGATCCTGGCTCAGGACGAACGCTGGCGGCGTGCCTAACACATGCAAGTCGAGCGAGAATCTTCGAGATGATTTTTTCGGAATGAATTTTGAAGAGGAAAGCGGCGGACGGGTGAGTAACGCGTGAGTAACCTGCCCTTTGGAGGGGGACAACATTCCGAAAGGAATGCTAATACCGCATGATATACATTTAAGGCATCTTAGATGTATCAAAGATTTATCGCCAAAGGATGGACTCGCGTCTGATTAGCTAGTTGGTGGGGTAAAGGCCTACCAAGGCGACGATCAGT
>JAZSPE010000199.1:0-3924 GCA_045537265.1 Clostridia bacterium
GAAAGTGTTCTCCCCAAGGCCACTTATAAGATTCAGCGCCTTTGCCATTCCGATTTCTTTGTAGAAATAATCCTTTTCGCTGACATCGGCAAAATTTTCTGTAAATTCAGTTTCCTTTTCCGTTGCACGAATGAGCATAAGAGTAAAATCTGCTCTTGTTACGGTGTTTCCTCCGCCAAAGCTTTTATCCTCGTAGCCTTTGACAATCCCCTTTTCATAAAGGCTCGTTATAGCCTCTTTTGCCCATGAGAAGGAGTTAAGGTCTGTAAAAATGTCGGATGGCTCATCGGTTTTGTTCATTTGTTGAGTAATCTCAAAAACACCCTTGTTTGATGCAAGACTTCCGTAGCGGTAAAGAGCATATCCGCTCATTTTATGTAGTCTTGAAAGGTCAATCTGTGCGGCGATTTCGGCTATGCCCTTTTCCCCGTACCAAGGGCTGGTGCTATCCGTTGTGTCGCTGGCTCTGTATGCGGCAATCCCCGGGCAAAGCCTAACATTTGTTCCCTCAACCGTATCTGCCCACCAAGAGGATAAAATATTAAAGTCGGCAATTTCAAAGCCACGGTGCCAGTAAATCTGCGGGAGAATCATATCAATAAGATTTTCCTTAACCCAAAGGCGAGTGTCTGCATAGGAGTCAAAATAAGTCTCGGCCCCTGCGGTTGCGCTTCCGCCCTCCATATTGTCTTTATTCGCCCAAATCCCCGCAGGACTTACGCTGAAAATAAGGGCAGGATTAACCTTATGGATTTCTTCATTTAAGGTGCGGATGAGCTTGGTAACATTATCTCGGCGCCAGTCATCAAGGCTTTTGCCGTTGCCGTATTTTTTGAAGGCTTCCTCGTCGGCAAAGTCTCCGCCTGGGTAGAAATAGTCGTCAAGGTGGATGCCGTCAACATCATAGTTTTCTGCAATCTCAACCGCCCCTGAAACTATCAGGTCCGAAACCTCGGGAAGACCGGGGTTGTAATAAATTTTTCCGTCTGTGTGAGTTATGGTGTATTCCTTGTGGAGTAGGGCAGGATTATCGGAAGAAAAATCCTTTTCCTCTCCTGCCGAAACCGTAACCCTGTATGGATTTATCCAAGCGTGAAGAAAGATATTTCTCTTGTGAGCCGAGGAAATTGCATATTCAAGGGGGTCAAATCCGCCTTTGGGAGCTTTCCCTTGTGTCCCTGTCAGGTATTTTGACCAGGGGAAAATGTCTGATTTATAAAAGGCGTCAGATGCAGGGCGAACCTGAAAGAAGACGGTGTTAAGACCTGCCTCCATGCAGTCGTCCATAATATCATCAATTTTTTCTTTTAAGATTGCTTCGTCAGAGGAATAACCTGATGGGAAATCAAGACCGAAAACTGTTGCAACCCAGGTTGCCCGAATTTCGTCGGTCTGAGTTTCGGCGGCAGCAAGGTCAGGCTTTATGGCGCCTATTAAAAAATACATCATAAAGGTTAAACTAAGGGCCGCAGCGGTAAGTTTTAAAAAGTTGATTTTTCTCATAGCTATCTCCTCTTTTTGTAATAAGCCGATGAGATTTCTCCCATCGGCTTAAAGATTATCGAACGCCTTCTGCCTTGATTTTTGTCCAAAGTGTTGCACAATATTCCTTGGTTTTCTGTGACTGATACTTAAATACCTCGTCCTTTTCGTTGCCTTGGCGAGGGGTGTATGCGCTGACCCCCTCATAGTCGGTCTCTTGCATTTCTTCGTAAACGGAAGCTATGCAGGAGCTGTATCCAACTGCCTGAGTATTTAAAAGTGCATTTTCCTCGTCTAAGAAAAAGTCAATAAACTTATGGGCAAGGTCGGTGTTTTTACAGTTTTTCGTAATAACCATTCCGTCATACCAGAGGTTTGTCCCCTGATGAGGCTCAAAGTATTCAAGGTTGGGGTTCTCTGTTATAATATATGCGGCATCTCCCGAATATACAACCGCCAAAGCCTTATTTCCTGAAATCATATTGTCGATAACATCATCCCCTGCATAAACAGGACTCATAATGCGGTTTTGTTTAAGAAGCCATTCGTAAGCCTTGTCGATTTCTTCGGTTTTTTCCGTATTAAGAGAGAAACCAAGGGCTTTCATTGCAACCATAAAGGAGTCGCGCTCAGAGTCATACATATAAAGGTTGCCCTTGTATTTAGGATTCATAAGAAGGTCCCACCCGTCTTTAAGGTCGGCCTTGTCCACTTTCGTCTTGTCGTATAAAATACCAACGCTTCCCCAGAAATAAGGAACGGAATATTTGTTCCCTGGGTCATAGCCCTTATTCAAAACGCTTTCCATAATATTTTTGGAATTATGGAGTTTTTCCCAATCAATTTCCTGTATTCGCTCTTCTTTAATAAGACGTTCAATCATATAGTCGGAGGGGATAATTATGTCATATTCCTCGCCGGAGTTTATCTTGGTATACATAGACTCGTTGGAGTCAAAGGTTTCATAAATGACTTTGCAACCTGTCTCTTCCTCAAATTTGTCAATAAGAGCCTCTTCGATATATTCCCCTGCGTTGTAAACTTTAAGGGTGTTTTGAAGATTTGCAGTATTATAGGAGAATATAAGAACGCTTATTAAAAGTATAATTCCAAGGGCGCCAGCAACCTTGCTGAGATGCTTTGAAAAACGGGTTTTCTTAAAGCGGGGAGCAAGGTTAACGATGACGGTTATGAGAATAATCGCCCCAATGAGAAGCGTCGAAAGAGCATTCATTGTGGGGTTTGTTCGCTTGGTCATATTATAAACCACGATTGAGATATTCTTAACGCCGTTTCCTGACACGAAATAGGAAATAACGAAGTCGTCAATTGACATGGTAAAGGCAAGAAGAACACCTGCGTAAATCCCCGGCTTAATCATAGGGATAATAACCTTCCAAAGGGCTTGCCAAGGGGTTGCCCCAAGGTCCATTGCCGCGTTGGCGATGTTGACATCAAGGGCGCGGACCTTTGGATAAACGCTTGTTATAACATAAGGCGTACAAAAGCATATATGGGCAAGAAGCATGGTCATATAGCCTTTATTTATTGCCACGGCGGAGAATAAAATCATAAGTCCAACCGCCATAACTATATCAGGAATCATCATAGGGATATTATTTATGTTAAGAGTCCATTCCCTTAAAACCTTACGGCACTTTGAAAGACCGATTGCCGTAAAAGTTCCAAGAGCCGTTGAGATAATAGTTGCTAAAACGGCTATGGTCAGGGAAACATAAACTGCCGACATAATTTCGGAGCTTTGTATAAGCTCCCCATACCAACGCATTGAAAATCCCGTGAAATGTGTGAGGGATTTTGATGAGTTAAAGGAGAATATAACCGTTACTAAAATAGGCAGATAGAAAAACGCAAAACATAAAAATATGTAAAGCCCTGATGAAATTTTAGAAATCTTTTTCATATTTATCAATCCTTATTCGTCTGTCTTATCAAACTTTTCCGTTATCTTAATTGCCACAAGCATAATGGCAGCAAGAACAAAGGAAATGGCACTTCCAAAGTTCCAGTCTCCAACGGAAATAAACTGACTTTCTATGAGGTTTCCAACCATCATATAGTTTCCGCCGCCTAAGAGCTTCGGGATAACGAAGCTTGAAATGGAGAGGAGGAAAACCATAATGATTCCGTTAACAACCCCGGGGATAGAGAGCTTGAAAATAACTCTTTTAAAGGTCTGGAACTTGTTTGCCCCAAGGTCATAAGAAGCCTCAATGAGTGATTTGTCCATTTTGGAAAGGCTTGTGTGAATAGGGATAATCATAAAAGGAAGAAAGTCGCAGACAAGTCCTAAGATTACCGCAAAATCTGTATACATAAGGGACACAGGTTCAAGCCCTAAAAATGTCAGAAGTGAATTTAAAAGTCCGTTGTCTGAGAGAATGCTTATCCAGGCGTAAGTCCTAAGAAGCATATTTATCC
>JAZSPE010000162.1:0-6766 GCA_045537265.1 Clostridia bacterium
CTTGCATTTTAAAAAGTTGTGTGCTATAATCAAGTAGTTATTTACGGGATAGTCCGCTGTTTGCCCCTTTCTGATTGGGAGCTTATATGAATGTCCTCAGATGAAAGGATGTATAAAATGAACATTTTAGAACAAATTACTCAAGAACAAATCAGAACAGACCTTCCTAAATTTAACATTGGTGATACCATCCGCATATATGTTAAAATTATTGAAGGATCAAGAGAAAGAATTCAGATGTTTGAAGGAACTGTTATCAAGAAGAACCACGGCGGTATTCAGGAAACATTCACAGTAAGAAGAGTTTCTTATGGCGTTGGCGTTGAGAGAACATTCCCAATGAATTCTCCCAAAATCGATAAGATTGAAGTTACCAGACGCGGTAAAGTTAGAAGAGCTAAGCTTTATTACTTAAGAGACAGAGTTGGTAAAGCTGCTAAAGTTAAGGAAAGAATTTAATAACGAAATTCTAAAGGTGGTTATGTTTTCATAATCACCTTTTAACTTTAAATTGTTTGTGGAGGGATTTAATAATGGATAATATGAACGAAAATAACATTCCGGAAGAAACTGAAGAAATAATCCAGGAAGAGCCTGTAAGCAGTTGGAAAACAGGCTGGAAAAAAGAACTTCGCGACTGGATCGAAGCCATTGTTATTGCGATTGTTGTTGCGTTGGTTTTAAGAAATTTCGTTCTTACTCTTGCTTTGGTTGACGGTGCAAGCATGGAAAGAACTTTAAGCCATGGGGACAGATTATATGTTAATAAAGTTTTCTATTCTCCCGAAAAAGGCGATATTGTTATAATTGACACCGATAAACATCCACAGGGCCCTCTTGTTAAAAGAGTTATTGCAACAGAAGGGGACACGATTTATATAGACCGCGTTTCAGGTATGGTTTATGTTAATGACGAACTTTTGGAAGAGGATTATATAAAAGGAAAGACAGTTCTCCCTGTGCAAAAAGATAACCTCGGTATTGTAAGAGGCTATTATGGCGAACTTGCTGAAATTTTTGCTGACCCATCATATAGTCGAAACAATCCAATAAAATTGGGAGAAGGCGAAGTTTTCGCCATGGGTGACAATCGTGAAAACAGTAGCGATAGCCGAAATCTCGGTATCTTTACAGAAGACGAGATTATGGGCCACGCAGTTTTCAGATTTTGGCCATTTGATAAAATTGAAATGCTTGATTAGAGGTAATAAAAATGGAATTACAGTGGTTTCCGGGGCATATGGCGAAAACCCGCCGTCTGCTTAAAGAAAACATAAAGCTTGTTGATGTTGTTATTGAACTTGTTGATGCAAGACTTCCTTTATCATCAAGAAACCCTGAAATCGACAAAATTGTTGGGAACAAGCCAAGAATTGTTGTTTTAAATAAAAGCGATATGGCGGATAGCGCAACCAACAAACAATGGGTTTCCTGGTTTAAACAACAGGGAATTTCGGCTGTTGAAATAAATAGTTTGAGTGGACAGGGGATAACAGGGATTGACCGTGAAATTGAAAAGGTTCTGGCGGAAAAATTCCGCAAAGATGAAGAAAGAGGAATTCAAAGACATGCCGTTAAAATGATGGTTGCTGGAATTCCTAATGTAGGGAAATCTTCATTTATAAATAAGCTTTCCAAGAGAGCGGCAACAAAGACAGGAAACAGACCCGGTGTTACTCAGGCTAAACAATGGATAAGAATAGCAGGGAAGTATGAACTTTTAGATACTCCCGGTATCCTCTGGCCTAAGTTTGAGGACAAAGCTGCGGCTATGCGAATAGCATTTACAGGCGGAATAAAAGATGAAATAATGGATATTGAAGAACTTGCTTTTTATCTTGTGGATTATCTTAAAAAGAATTATCCTGAAAATTTACAGGAAAGATATAAGCTCGATGAGGGCTTTGTTGAGATAGAAAGCTATGAACTTCTTGAATTAATCGGCAGAAAAAGAGGCTGTATTGTATCAGGGGGAAATGTTGACATGTTACGCGCTTCAAATCTTGTTTTAGACGATTTCAGAAGTGCAAAAATCGGCAATATTTCTCTTGAAAAACCATCTATGTATAAATAACGAAATGCCGACTTATGTCGGCTTTTTTTATGGAGGGAAAAGTTATGTTGGAGTTTGAAAATAAATTTTACGAAGAAGGGAAAACCCTTATCGCAGGGGTGGATGAAGCAGGAAGAGGTCCCCTTGCAGGTCCTGTTTGTGCGGCGGCAGTTATTCTTCCCAAAGGTCTTATTATTGAGGGCGTGAACGATTCAAAAAAGCTTACGGAAAAGAAAAGAGATTTGCTTTTTGACGAGATAAAGGAAAAGGCAATTGCTTATTCAATTCAGTTTGCCTATCCTGAAGAAATTGATAGCATCAATATAAGGCAGGCAACCCATAAAGCTATGGCGGAGGCGGTTGGAAACCTTGGAGTTTCCCCTGAGCATGTTTTAATTGATGGAAACGATAACATTCCTTTTGAAATTCCATATACATATATAGTAAAAGGTGATGCGAAATCCCAGACAATTGCGGCGGCCTCTATTCTGGCAAAAGTTAGCCGAGACAGACTTATGGTTGAACTTGATAAGGAATATCCCCAGTATGGCTTTGCAAAGCATAAAGGCTATGGGACAAAGGCGCATATGGAAGCCATACAAAAATTCGGAGTAACTAAGGTGCACAGAAAGTCTTTTATGACAGATAAGGTTTTAGGGAAAGCATAATGAATATGTATAAAAAACTTGTTGGAAATATGGGCGAGGATATCGCCACTGATTATCTTAAAAAGAAAAAATATAAGATTTTAGAGAAGAATTTTACGGCGGGAAAGGGCGAAATAGATATAATTGCCTTAAAGGATAAAACTACTGTTTTTGTTGAGGTTAAGACGAGACAAAATGACAGTTTTGGAACTCCCTCGGAAGCCGTTGATTTAAGAAAAAGAAAGAAACTTATTGAAACTGCAACAAGGTATATAAGCGAAAAAAATCCTGACACGGCCTTTCGCTTTGATGTTATTGAGGTTTATGGCTGTTTAAAGGACGGCGAGTTTTGTTTTGAAAAAATAGAGCACATTGAGGATGCGTTTGGAGTGAATTATTAGTGGGTTACAGGATTTTTGATGCACACGCCGATACAATGAGTAAGCTTTATGAAAACAGCGGAAATATCAAAAGAAATAATTGCCACATCGACATTGAAAGAATGAAAAAATTTGAGGGATATACTCAGGTTTTTGCAGCCTTTGTTGATAAAAAAGCTATAAAGGAAACTCCAAAAGAATATGTTAAAAAGATTATAGAAAAGTATAAAAACGAGACTGATTCTTGCGGAATTTCTCATATTCAAATTGCGAAAGATCTGGGAAGAGCAGGCTTTTCTTCAATTCTGTCAATTGAGGGCGGAGAAGCCATAGAAGGAAAGCTTGATAATCTTTATGAGTTTTTTGACCTCGGCGTGAGAATTATGACCCTTACCTGGAATTACGACAATGAAATTTCAGGCGGGATAGGAGAGAATGAAAAGGGAGTAACACCTTTCGGCAAGACCACTATAAAAGAAATGAATAAGCTTGGGATGGCAATCGATGTGTCCCATATATCTGAAAAAGGCTTTTGGGATGTTTTTGATATATCCGAAAAGCCGTTTATTGCGTCTCATTCCAATACAAAAAAGCTGTGCGGGCATCCGCGAAATCTTTCTGATGAGCAGATAAAAGCTATTATTAAAAGTGGCGGAGTAATCGGCATAAACTTTTATCCTCTGTTCTTAGATGATAGCGGTAAATGCACTATGGAAAAAATTTTGGAGCACATTGAATATATTTTGGAAATGGGCGGAGAAAATAATATAGGGATCGGCTCAGATTTTGACGGAATCGAGTATTTACCTGAGGGGATGACAGGAATTGAGGACATCGAAAAGCTGATTTCTCTTATGGAAAAGCGAAATTATGGAAAAGAAATTATAAATAAACTGTTATTTGAGAATTTTTCAAGAGTTTTAGGGTCAATTTTTGCCTAAAACTATTGCAATTTCTGGCAAGATGTAGTAAAATGTTGTCATATATCATTTTTTGACATTTGGAGGTTAATATGAGTTTGAACATATCTAAAAAGGCAGAGAGCATAAGCCCTTCCCCAACGCTATCCCTTGATGCAAAATTCAAGCAGATGAAGAAACAGGGGATTCCTGTTGTTGGCTTTGGCGCAGGTGAGCCTGATTTTGAAACTCCTGACAGAATTAAAAAAGCAGGTATAAAGGCCATAGAAGATGGATTTACAAGATACACTCCTGCTGCCGGAACTATTGAACTCAGACAGGCGATTTGCGATAAGTTTAAGCGCGATTTAGGACTTGGTTATACAATTAACAATATCGTTGTAAGCAACGGCGGAAAGCATTCTCTTACAAATATATTTATGTGTATATGCGAGCCGGGGGATGAGGTTATTATCCCTGCACCATATTGGGTAAGCTATCCTGAAATGGTTAAAATGGCTGATGGCAAACCGGTGTTTATTGATACCACTGAGGAAACAGGCTTTAAGTTCACACCTGAGCAGTTTGAAAAAGCAATAACTGACAAAACAAAAGCTATTGTTTTAAACACGCCAAGTAACCCGACAGGTATGGTTTATTCAAGAGAAGAACTTGAAAAAATTACTGATATTGCAGTTAAAAATAATGTTTATATCATCTTTGATGAGATTTATGAAAAGCTTATTTACGAAGGCGAGCATGTTAACCCTGCGACTTTTAGTGAAGAAGCTAAGAATATTGTTGTAATCGTTAACGGTCTTGCAAAAGCTTACGCTATGACAGGTTGGAGAATAGGCTATACTGCTGCAAACGAAAAGCTTACAAAAGCTATGGCGAATATGCAGAGCCATGCAACTTCAAACCCTAATTCTATTGCTCAGGCAGCTGCCGTTGAAGCTCTTTTGGGAGACCAGAGCGAAATTGGGGTTATGTGCAAAGAATATGTAAAGCGCAGAGATTATATGGTTGAAAGAATTAACGGTATTGACGGAATAAGCTGTCTTAAACCTAACGGCGCTTTCTATATCTTCATGAATGTAAGAAACCTTCTCGGCAAAGAACATTACGGAAAGGTTATAAATTCAGCTCAGGAACTTTGCGACGATATGCTGGAAAGAGCATTGGTTGCATTGGTGCCAAGCGAAGGATTTGGAATTGACGGTTATGCAAGACTTTCTTATGCAACATCTATGGAAACAATTGTTGAAGGTCTCAACCGTATCGAAAAGTATATAAACGGCGAAGCTTAACTTGGACGGTGATTTTATGAAACTTGGTTTTATAGGCGGAGGGAATATGGCGACAGCCATTATAAATGGCCTTATAAGCTCTGGGTTTGTAAGCGGAGAGGAACTCTCTGTCAGCGATAAATATATTGAGAAAATTTCACAGTTTAAAAGCCTTGGGGTAACTGTCACTGATAACAATATTGAGGTTGCGGAAAACTCTGAAGTGGTTGTTTTTGCAGTAAAGCCAAATATTCTTCCAAAAGTTCTTGAAGAAACAAAGGAAGCGTTAGATGGCAAAATTGTTATATCAATTGCGGCAGGAACTATGCTTTCTGATATTGAAAAAATAATCGGAAGCGACAAGAAAATTGTTCGCGTTATGCCTAACACTCCGGCTCAGGTTAACTGCGGAATGGCTGTAATTTGCCCTAATAAAAACGCAAAAGAAGAAGATGTGAAAATCGTTTCTGATTTATTTGATGCGGTTGGCTCATCTGTTGTCTTGGATGAAAAATATATGAATGCGGCAACTGCTCTTCATGGAAGCAGTCCGGCATATATTTATATGCTCATTGAAGCAATGGCAGATAGCGGTGTTAAGTATGGAATACCTAAAAGTATTGCATTAAAGCTTGTTTCAAAAGCCGTTGAAGGCTCTGCCAGAATGGTGATGGAAACAGGAATTCATCCATCAAAGCTTTGCGACAATGTTTGCTCTCCCGGTGGAACAACCATTGCTGCGGTTTGTGAACTTGAAAAATGTGGATTTAAAACTGCTCTTTACCAGGCGATTGATGCTTGCGTTAACAGAGCAGAGGAAATGTCCAAACAGAGTAATTAAGACGAAAAATAAGGCATATATTATACCATAAGCAAAAGCGGAGGTATAGTATGCGAAATTTAAGACCACAGATAATCGACTATGGAAAAAGATACAACAAAGCGATAATAACCATAGCAAGTCTTTTTATTTTTGGTTGCGCCTTGGGTGTTACTTTGTCCTGCCTTATAGAACCGGACAAGCTGACAGAAATAGGCGAAACAGTAAGAGAGACTATGGCACATTCAGGCGCAGTTGATAAGATGTCGATGTTTTGGGAAATGGCAAAGGGATATTTTGTTTTGTTTCTTTTGCTATGGATATGCAGTTTATCCTTTTATCTGGTGCCCTTTTCCGTTTTGGTGGTTATTTTAAAAGGAATTATCGGGGGATTATCCTCTGGACTTATAGTGCGAAGCATAGGAGCAGACGGAATTGTTTTTTCAGCAGTGAACACTCTACTTAAAAACATTTTATTTGCTCCGATTTTTATTGTCCTGACGGTTGTTTCAATAAGAAAAGCTCTTAGAACAAAGCAAATAAAACCCATAAAAAATAAAAATCACCTGTTTGAAAAGGTGATTGAAATAGTTTTCGTTATGCTGGTTTCTGTATTTCTCGGAGGCTTTGAAAGTTATTTTGTTTCTATTATAAATTAAGATTGAAAGGAGGGAAAGC
>JAZSPE010000171.1:0-2293 GCA_045537265.1 Clostridia bacterium
CAATGAGATATAGTCACCTTCCTTATATACTACACCTTCGATTTCTACTGTCTTAGCCTTGTAGTCAACATTGATTGCACCTGCACCTGATACACAGCACTTACCCATATACATTGTCCCCGTGGCCCTCAATTTCCGCCGCCATATTGAGAAGCTCCTCTTTGCCAAAGGGGTTTTCCAAAAGGGCATTTGCAGCAAACAGACCGCCCACAATACTTGCGCTGCTGCTTCCCAGGCCTCTCGTTATAGGGATATTATTCTCCATAACAAGTCGGATATTAACCATATCCTCCCCTGCCTCTTTGAAAATTCTCTGGACACATTTATAGATAAGATTTTTCTCATCCTGAGGAAGAAAGCTCTCTCCCTCGCCCATAACCTTAACCTCTGTGGGTCCGTTTATTTTCTCAATGCCCACATAATTATACATAGTAAGAGCAATGCCAAGGCTGTCAAAGCCCGCACCCATATTGGCACTTGTCGCGGGAACTCTCACCTTAATCATTTATATCACCCTTATTTTCCCTAAAACCTCGTAATTACTAAACGGCTCGCTCTTTAAAAGTTCATCAAGTTCTTCTTCGCTTACTGCTTTTGTTATGATTGCAAATTCATTATCTAAACCATCAAGCTTTGTAATCTTATAGCCTTTTAACTTATCCGAGTCGCCCATAAGTCTTAAATAGTAAGGATATTTCTGAGCCTTGCCGTCTTTAAGATAATCCTCTTCTGCCTCGTTCCATAAAATACGAATATTTATGTTTCTGTGCTTTGCAACATCAACAAGGTCGGATACCATTGCGCTTGCGGTTGGGAGCTTTCCCGCTCCTCTGCCGTAGAACATAACATCCCCTAAGGATTCGCCCTGAACTAAAATTCCGTTAAATACATCGGAAATATTTGCAAGAGGGCTGTCTAAGTCAATAAACGCCGGGCAAACACGGACAAAAACGCCTTTCTTTACCTTAACGCACTGACCAACAAGCTTAACACTGTATCCCATTGCCTGAGCATACTTTGCGTCCTCGGTTGTAATCTTTGTTATTCCCTCAGTTGGAATTTTTTCGCAGTTTACATTCTTGCCGTAAGCCAAGGATGCAAGGATTGCAATCTTTCGGCAGGTATCAATTCCCTCAACATCTGCTGTCGGATCTTTTTCGGCATAACCCTTTCCCTGAGCCTCAGATAAAGCCTCCTGGAAGGATTTTCCGTTTTTAATCATCTGGGTTAGGATATAGTTTGTTGTTCCGTTTAAGATACCAACAATTCCTGTTATGTCATTTCCTGTAAGGCTTGAAATAAGAGGTCTTATAATAGGAATACCTCCGCCAACGCTAGCCTCAAAGAGATAGTTTATGCTTTTTTCTTTGGCAATTTGCAAAAGCTCTGTGCCGTGCTTTGCCACAAGCTCCTTATTTGAAGAAACAACATGCTTTCCTGCTAAGAGAAGCTTTTTGGTAAATTCATAAGCGGGAACTGTTCCGCCCATGGCTTCGATAACCGCCTCAACCTCAGGGTCGTTTAAAATATCATTAAAATCCTTTGTAAAGCACTTATATTCACTGTCAGGAAAATCACGAAGGTCGAGAATATATTTAACTTCAATTGTGTCGCCTGCTTTTTTTGCAATGTTTTTAGCGTTGGTTATAAGGAGCTCTCCAACTCCGCTTCCCACAACGCCGAAACCCATAATTGCAATTTTCATAGGTGTATCCTCCCTTTCTCAAGGTTTAAAACTTATTAATAACAATACCTGTAACCAATTTTGGCCAGAAATATGTTGATTTCTGAGGCATTTTCTCGTTTGCAAGAGAAACCTCTTTGATTTCTGCAACGCTTGTTGCGTTGATTAAGAATGAACACTGATATTCTCCGCTTTTAACCGCCTCAATTGCTTCCTTTGCATCTCTTGTGTAGAAAAGGTTTTTCTGGTTTGCCATATTTGCGCTGTCAATTCCAAAAAATCTCTCTAAAACAAGGGTATGAAGAAGTGTTACATCAAGGTTTTTATAAGCTGACGACATATCTGTTATATAATTGCTTATAGCGTCAGTATTTTTAAGTTCGAAACGGTAATAATAATCTTTGCCGGTATAAAGAGCAAAGCATTTTTCGTCTAAAACTGAGGAGATTTTTTCCATTATAATTTCGGAGTAGTCCCCTTCTGTAAAGTAAATCTTTGATACCGCAAAATCCTCTGTTAAACAGCTTGTTATAACATTTTCGTCAAACTCAGGAAGATTTTTAATCATTCTGTGAGTTGGGAAAACCAAAAGCCCGCTGTCTTCCATTG
>JAZSPE010000192.1:0-2347 GCA_045537265.1 Clostridia bacterium
GTCTTATAATGGAATATACCGACAATCCTTCATCCCATGCTATTGAGGCAGTTATTTCCAAAGGAAAGCTTACCCATTTTAAGATGGAGCTTAAAAATTTCCAGAAAACAGGACAGCTGGTTTCTAACGAGCAGATGATTACAGCAATAGATAAATACTGTGCAGAAAATCAGGATAAAGAAAATATTTATATTTATGACAGCTATCTCTATTATGGCTATAAAAAGAACAACGAGACCATGCACACAAGCTGGGCTGTTAACTAAGCCGATGGGGAACGGACTCCATAAGGTTTAAAAACATAAATTTCGCGCTATACTGCGGAAAATTCCGCAAATATACGCCAGTATTATTTGCAAAATTTTCTTTGTCTTGCATCAAAATTTATTGTTTTTAAACTCTTCGACCTTAAACGCAGGAAAATTTTAAATAATTTGAATGCGGAGGACGAAGTCAGGCTGTCGCCTTACGAGGACGACAAATTTGAAGGATAAAAATTTAACAAGTTTAAGGCTTATGGGGCTCGTTCCTCATCGGCTTGGGAGGCTGAGATATGGATTGGAGAAGATTTAAAACCATAATAATTCTTGCATTGCTCCTTATAAATGTTTTCCTTGGTGCTTATCTTATGAAGATAAAGCTTTCTGATAATAAAGTAAACCGTGAAACCCGAATGGATGTCATTTCTGTTTTGAAGGAAGGGAATATAAACCTTTCTGAAAAGACCTTTCCCGAAAATCGCAAGACCTATTCTGCTTGTTATGTAACAAGAGCTTTGGAAGAGGATGAGGCTTTTCTTAAAAAGCTTGCGGGGGAAGGCGGGCAATATAAGGCGACAGATGAGGTTTTTGAGATATTAAGAGCTGAGAAAGAAGAAATTGACCTGAGCGAAGAAGGGGTAAGAACTGCTCTTCGTAAGTTTATGAAAGACTGCGGAATCTATGAGGATATATATAAGGAAGAAAAAATTGAGATAAGCGAAGGCACAGTCTTGGTTTCCTTTATACTTACCTATGACGATTGTGAGTTCTTTGATAGCTTCATAGACTTTGTTGTAACACATGAAGGAATAAAGAAAATCACAGGTAAAAACATTATAAAGGCAGAGGAAGAGTTAAGCAGTTATGAGGATTCTTTAATGCCCATTGAGGGGATAATCATTTCTCTTCCAAATCATTTTAAGCCTGAAAAGAGTATAAACATTGAAGAGATTTCCTTTGGATATTATCTTGGGAAAAGCGCAGGAGTTTATAAAAGCGTTCTCGCCCTTCCTGTATGGGAAATAAAGTTTGAAGACGGAAACTCTATTTACTATGATGCAAGAAATGGAAGCGTAATTAAAATGTAGAAAAACCCGGGGGAAACCTCGGGCTTTTTTATGAGAAAATTTGTTAAAAATCAGCAATTTAGCGAAAAATATATTGCAAAAATCCTTAAAGTGTGATATAATAACATCAAATTGAAAATTTTTTAAGGGGGTTTATCAAATGACTAACAATAAGAAAGTTTTAACTTGGCTTGATGAGATGGTTAAGCTTTGTCGTCCTGACGAAATCGTATGGATTGACGGCAGCGAAGAACAACTCGAAAAGCTCAGAGAAGAAGCGGTTGCAACAGGAGAAATGATTAAACTTAACCAGGAAAAACTTCCGGGTTGTTATTATCATAGAACAGCAGAAAATGATGTTGCCCGAGTTGAAGACAGAACATTTATCTGCACACCGACAAAGGAAGAAGCCGGCCCAATCAATAACTGGATGGCTCCGGACGAAATGTATGCAAAGCTTTCAAAGCTTTATGACGGCTCAATGATCGGGCGAACAATGTATGTTATTCCTTATTCAATGGGCCCTGTTGGCTCTCCATTCTCTAAGATTGGTATCGAGCTTACAGACAGCATCTATGTTGTTTTAAATATGGATATTATGACAAGAGTAGGCAAAGCAGTTGTTGACGCCTTGGGCGAAGACGGCGATTTCGTTAAGTGCTTACATGCTAAGAAAGATGTAAATCCTGAGGAAAGATATATTGTTCACTTCCCACAGGATGACACAATCTGGTCAATCAACTCCGCATACGGCGGCAATGTTCTCCTCGGCAAAAAGTGTTTTGCCCTCAGAATTGCTTCTTACCTCGGTAAGCAGGAAGGCTGGATGGCTGAACATATGCACATCTTAGGTTTAGAGAATCCAAAGGGCGAAGTTAAGTATATCTGTGCTGCTTTCCCATCTGCTTGCGGTAAGCCAAACCTTGCTATGCTTATCCCGCCGGAAGGTCTTAAAGCTCAGGGCTATAAGGTTTGGACAGTAGGCGATGATATTGCATGGCTCAGAGTTGGCGAAGACGG
>JAZSPE010000146.1:0-2048 GCA_045537265.1 Clostridia bacterium
TAACCTGAGAAGTCGAAGTAAATCTGGAAAGCATACATAATAATTCCAAGCCATGCTCCGAAAGAAGAAAGGTTTGTCATATCTGTTCCGAGAAGAGCATCAACGACCTTTCCTGCGCTGTTGGCAAGAATGACTTTCTTAAACATACCTTGGGTAAAGCGTATTACGCCGTATTCAAAGTCTTTTATTGTGGTTGTTCTGTGGTTTATCTGTTTTTCAATGTCAACATAGCGGACAATCGGCCCTGCAACAAGTTGAGGGAACATAGTTACATAAAGCAAAAATTTATAATAGGACCTTTGAAGCTTTGCCTCGCCACGGTATGCGTCAATAACATAGGATAAAATCTGGAAAGTATAAAAAGAAATTCCAAGAGGAAGAGCGAACCCGCCAAATTCAATCCCAAAGCCGAAAAGGGCGTTTATGTTTGATACGAAAAAGCCTGTATACTTAAAAACTCCAAGTAGGCCGATGTCGATAACGATTGCGCCTATAAGTGAAAGCTTAGCGCCGATTTTTCCCTGCCATTTTTTAATACCAAAGCCTGCTATGTATCCAACGAATGCGCTGAAAAGCATATTCAGAACTAAGATAGGCTCTCCCCAGGCATAGAAGATTAAAGATGCAATAAGGAGAATAATGTTACGCCAGGTGATATTCTTATTTAAAAAGTAAAGCCCAAGAGTTATGGGCAAAAATAATCCCAATGAAAGAAGACTTGAAAAAACCAAGTTTATAACCCCTTTCTCTAAATTTCAATACCTTTTAATTATACTTTGAGGGGCGAATTTTGTCAAGGGAATGGAAAATAAAAAAGGAAGGTGTTTAGCCTTCCTTTTTGTGTTCTTACTGTAATTCAAATGCACCCGTGTATAGCTGATAATATTTGCCTTTCTGGGCGATTAAGTCATCGTGAGTTCCTCGCTCGATAATTCGGCCTTGCTCCATAACCATTATAACATCGGAGTTTTTAACGGTTGATAGGCGGTGGGCAATAACGAAAACTGTTCTGCCTTTCATAAGTGAATCCATTCCTCTTTGAACGATTGCCTCTGTTCGGGTGTCGATAGAAGAGGTGGCCTCGTCCAAAATCATAACAGGCGGGTCTGCAACGGCAGCTCTTGCAATTGAGATAAGCTGGCGCTGACCTTGGGAGAGGTTTGAGCCGTTGTTAGAGAGCATAGTTTCATAGCCGTCGGGAAGTCTTGTTATAAAATCGTCTGCTCCCGCAAGCTTTGCCGCATCAATACATTCTTCGTCGGTGGCGTCAAGGTTTCCATAGCGGATGTTGTCCATAACAGTTCCCGTAAAGAGGTTTGTATCCTGCAAAACAATGCCAAGGCTTCGTCTTAAATCGGACTTCTTGATTTTGTTTATATTGATTCCGTCATAGCGGATTTTCCCGTCCTCAATATCATAAAAACGGTTGATAAGGTTGGTTATTGTGGTCTTTCCTGCCCCTGTTGCACCAACAAAAGCTACCTTTTGTCCCGGCTCTGCATAAACATTTATGTCGTGGAGAACAGTCTTGTCCTCTGTGTAACCAAATGTTGCATCCACAATACGAACATCTCCGCGGAGTGGAGTGTAGGTAAGGGTGCCGTCGCCGTGAGGATGCTTCCATGCCCATTGGCCTGTATGGTGCTTTGTCTCGGTAACTTTGCCATCTTCCGAAATCTTGGCGTTAACCAAAGTAACATAACCCTCGTCATCCTCAGGAAGTTCATCCATAAGAGTAAAGATTCGGTCAGCCCCTGCACAACCCATAACGATTGAGTTAATCTGCTGGGAAAGCTGGTTGACATTTCCCGTAAACTGCTTGGTCATATTAAGGAAAGGAACAACAATGCTTATGCCGAATGGAAGTCCTGAAATGCTGAAATTCGGAGCGCCTGTAACAATGAAAAGTCCACCTGCAACAGCCATGATAACATATAAAATGTTACCGATATTCTGAATAATCGGGCCTAAAACATTGGCGTAGGAATGGGCTTTCTTGCTGTCATTATAAAGCTCCTCATTAATTTTGTCAAAGTCAAGTCGGATCG
>JAZSPE010000113.1:0-1680 GCA_045537265.1 Clostridia bacterium
TTCCCGTTTATGAAAGAGTTTATAAACCATTTGACAGAGAGAAATTATCAGAACAGAACGGTTTCCTTTATTGAAAACGGAAGCTGGGCGCCGATTGCTAAAAAGGTAATGACAAAAATGCTTGAAAACAGCAAGAATTTAAGATACACAGAAAATTCTGTAACTATAAAGTCAGCGGTTAATGCAGTCAGCGAAAGAGAAATTGATGCTTTGGCAGAAGAAATAAGAGGGACTTTATAATGAAAAGAATTTTAGCCATTGTTCTTTTAACTCTTATGACAGTAAGCTTTTTCGGCTGTCAGAGGGAGGAAGTTAAAACGATAGAATGCCCGGCTTATACACAACTCGGCCAGGGCGAAAAAGAGTTTATGTTCACAGTTACAGGAAAAGATGGAGAAACAGAAGGTTTTTTAATCCATACCGATGAAAAAACCGTTGGACAGGCCCTTTTGAATTTAGGAATAATCGAGGGCGAAGACGGCCCTTACGGATTATTCGTCAAAAAGGTAAACGGCGAGAGAGCTGACTACGATAAGGATAAGGTCTATTGGGCGTTTTATATAGACGGCGAATATGCAACCCACAGCGTTGATAAAACAGAGATAGAAGAGGGAAAAGTCTACGCTTTTAAGGTAACGAAAGCATGAGAATAAGTATTAAGGAAACGGCGATTTTCGGGATGCTTGGGGCGATTATGTATGTCTCCAAGATGCTTATGGAGTTTCTTCCCAATATCCATTTGCTTGGGGTTTTCGTTGTGGCAATAACGGCGGTATATCGGGCAAAGGCTCTTTATCCCATATACATATATATTTTCATAAACGGACTTTTCGCAGGCTTTGCTCTATGGTGGATTCCATATCTTTATATATGGACAGTCCTTTGGGGAATGACTATGCTTGTCCCAAAAGGGTTAAACCCTAAAATTAAAACTGTGGTCTATATCCTGATTTGCTCACTCCACGGCTTTTTGTTTGGAACTCTTTATTCATTCGGACAAGCAATAATATTCGGAATGAACTTTAAAACAACAATCGCCTGGATTGTGGCAGGTCTACCCTGGGACGCGGTCCAGGGAGTAGGAAACCTAATCGGCGGACTCTTAATAAAACCCCTGATTTCAGTAATCAAATTATCAAAAAAATAAAGGCGGGAACGATTTCGTTCCTGCCTTTTATTAAATAAAACCCAAAAGACCGTAGCCTCGGCTACGGTCTTTTGAGTTAAGGATGAAACTTATGCAATAAAATAATGACTATTACACTCTAACTTGCGTTTTTGATTTGGAGGCGGAGGCGGTCGGCAATCATTGCGATAAATTCAGAGTTGGTTGGCTTCCCTTTGGTGTTTGCAACGGTGTAGCCGAAGATGGAGTTTAAAACCTCTGTGTCCCCTCTGTCCCAGGCAACCTCGATTGCGTGGCGGATTGCTCGCTCTACCCGGCTTGAAGTTGTGCCAAAGTCTTTTGCAACGGTTGGGTAAAGCTTTTTGGTTATGGAGTTTATAACATCAAGATTTTCAACAACAGCACCCACATATCCCCAATTGAAATGCTCGTAGTTGCCCCAAGTAAACGCAACGTCGATATAGTCAAGCGTCTCCATTTCGAGTCCGTAATGCTCGTTAACTTCATCAAGAATAAGCTGCTTACTTATCCTCCACTCGTTGACCGAGGAAGTC
>JAZSPE010000066.1:0-4454 GCA_045537265.1 Clostridia bacterium
GGACATCCTTTGCGGTGGCGTTTCCTGTGTTTATAACAAAGCCTGCGTGCTTTTCTGAAATCTGCGCTCCGCCGATAGAAAAGCCTTTAAGACCTGCCTGCTCAATAAGTGTTCCTGCAAAGTGGCCCTCAGGTCGCTTGAAGGTGCTTCCTGCGCTTGGCTTATCAAGAGGCTGTTTTGAAACTCGGCGCTCTTTAAGGTCTTCGGTTTTGGCTTTGATATCCTCTTTGTTGCCCTCTTTAAGAGAAAGAGTGCAACTTGTTATAACAGCTCCGTTTTCCATAAAAACGCTGCGACGGTAATCAAAGTCGCAATCTTTTTTGTCAATGGTTTTTATATTATTGTCCTTGTCAATAAAAGTAACATCTTTAACAACGGCGCAAAGCTCCTCGCCATATGCCCCTGCATTCATATAAAGGGCACCCCCTAATGAGCCGGGGATTCCTGAGGCAAATTCAAGACCCGTAAGGGAATTTTCATAAGCTAAATTTGCGATACGGGAAAGAAGTATCCCGCACTGAGCTTTAACGGTTGTCCCGTTTATTTCGGCGTTTTTCATATTTTTGCCGATGATTATAACAACCCCGTCAATTCCGCCGTCTCCCACTAAAATATTAGAGCCGTTTCCTAAAACGGTTGCAGGGATATTTTCACTTTTTAAGAGATTTAAAACGGCAATAATCTGTTCCTCATTCTCAGGGAAAACCACAAAGTCGGCCTTTCCGCCGATTTTAAAGGTGGTGTGGTTTTTCATTGGCTCGTCTTTTAAGACATTCTTTTCGCCTAAAAGAGAAACAAGCTTAGATTCTATCATAATATCTCTCCTTAAAAATTAAATTCAAGATACGGTTTTTTGTTTTTAAGATGTTCTGTAAGAGTTTTCGCATCACGGCTTATAATAAGCTCTTCCGGGAAGTCGCAATCTTTAAGTAAATTTATTGCATCCTCAAAATCTCCTACCGAGTCGCAGTAGTGAGCATCAGAGCCTACGCAGATTTTAGCGCCATATTTTTTGCAGCAAAGGATAATGTCACGGCATATCTCAACTTGGAAATCTTTAAGGAGGGTGTATCGGTTAACCTCAATTAAGATGTCCTTTTTCTTTGCCTTTTTAATAACTGCCTTATGGTCGAAATTAAATCCGTTTCTGCCGATATGTCCTAAAACATCGATATATGGATTATCCATAACGCTGAGCCAGGTTTTTGTATGGTCAGCCTCGTCCCTTTGTTCATAAATGGGATAGTGAATGGAGGCAAGAATTATGCCAAGCCTCTTTAAAATTCTTTCGGGTATATCAGTTTCGCCCCTTTTGTTAAGAACATTAAGCTCTGCGCCTTTAAGAATTTTAACTCCGCAGATGACAGGAGGAATCGCTCCTGAATTTTCAAAGTGCCAGAGGTGGGGAGAGTCGGGAGCCATAGGAGCGTGGTCTGTCATTGCAATAAGTTCAAGGCCCTTCTCCGCCGCCACAAGCGCATTTTCTCTTATGGTTGAATATGCGTGAGTGCTGGCGATTGTGTGAGTGTGAATATCTGTAAGTATTTTCAAAATATCTGTCCTTTCAAAATTTCTGTCATTTGTAAATTAAAAGTTTACCTGCTCCATAACACGCTTGTTAAGTTCTTCTGCTGCATTATACCCCATTCTTCTCTGACGGTTGTTCATTGCGGCAACCTCAAAGATAATGGCAAGGTTTCTGCCCGGGCGGACAGGAATGGTAAGAGAGGGAATATCAAGACCTAAAATGTTTGTATATTCATCTAAAAGGCCAAGGCGGTCATATTGTTTGCCTTTCTGCCAGGTTTCAAGATGAATAACAAGGTCGATTTTCTCTGTGTCCTTAACGGCACCCATACCGAAGATTTTCTTAACATCAACAATTCCGATTCCTCGGATTTCTATAAAATGGCGGATAATTTCAGGGGCAGAGCCAACCAACGCCTTAGAAGAAACCTTTTTAATCTCAACAGCGTCGTCGGCAACAAGACGGTGGCCTCTTTTCATAAGCTCAACAGCGGCTTCGCTTTTACCAACACCGCTCTCGCCTAAGATAAGAATACCTTCGCCGTAAACTTCAACCAAAACACCGTGGCGGGTGATTCTTGGTGCAAGCTCAACATTTAAGAATGCAATAAGAGCACTCATAAAAGCAGAGGTTGCAATGTTTGTCCTAAGAACAGGAGTGTCATATTCCTTTGCAAGTTCAAGCATCTCGGAGAAAATAGGAATACCCCTTGCAACGATAATGGCAGGAACTTTCTTCTGGAAGAAATTTTTAAGATGAGCATATCTTTCCGCGCTGTCCATATCTTCAAGGTATGAGTTTTCGACCTTGCCTAAGATTTGGATGCGGGAGGAGTCAAAATAATCGTAGAAGCCTACAATTTGAAGACCCGGACGATTAACATCGGCAGAGTCAATTAAAACCTCTTTTTCCGGAAGATAAATTGCTTCAAGTTTGAACTCGTTTATGATTTTACTAAGCGCCACTGTGAAATTTTCAGCCATAATAATCCTCATTCCTTATGTAAAATTATAGTAATATAATTATATTATACTATATTTTTTAGAATTTGCAACGGAATTTCACAATTTGCCCATAATTTTTGAAAAAATTTGAAAAAATGCTTGCAATTTGAGAAAGAACCTGCTATAATGGTACAAGTTGATATGGACAAGTGTAATTTAGGAGGTGTTTATATATGGCTAAGTGCAGCGTTTGCGGTAAGGGAGTTACTTTCGGAATTAAGGTATCTCACTCTCATCGTCGTTCCAACAAGATGTGGAAGCCAAATATCAGAAGGGTAAAGGCTGTAGTTGACGGTACACCTACAAGAGTGTATGTTTGTTCAAGATGCTTAAGATCCGGAAAAGTTGAAAGAGCAATCTAATTTTGGTTAAAACAAGACACGCATAGGGTTTCCTATGCGTGTTTTTTCGTTTACAAGTTTCCCTCAGGTCGTACTCTGAAAATGCATTTTAAAAGTCCTCGGAAGAATTTAGGAGGCTTTACCACGACGATTTTCATAAACACCATTCCTTTCCCAAAATTTTCATCGTTTTAACAAACAGCAGATGCCAAAAATCATAATCTCAAGCCCAAGGAGGAATATAAGGAGAGCGTAGGGGATTATGTTGGCAATGAAGATGCCAAGACCTAAGGTTATAAGCATACAGCCGATAAGTCTTGGAACGCATACGGGCTTTCTTCTTGGCCTCATTTTTAAAACCACCTTTGCCTTTTACTTCATAATATGTCGGCATGGAAAATGAGTGAAAAAATCGTCTGAGGAAATTTTTTGATTTTATGGAGAAAATTCAAATATAATATTGTTTTTTAATTTAAAATGTGATATAATATCTCTTAACTATGGACAGGAGAGAGGCGAATATGAGTTTTCGTCGGTCTCCGATATATATTTTGTTTGTAAAGAAGGCATTACTGAGTGAATTTATTTAAGGACAAAACAGAAAAAGGAAAAAGAATATTTAATAAATTCCGAGAACTTTTCAGGGGGACCCGTCTGTGGTTTTTCTTCTTTTCATTTCTCGCACTTTTAATCCCTGACCTTGTTTTAAAGTCAAAGGTTATTTTCGTAGATTTCAGAGTGGATGAAGGCTGGTGGCTTCGGGCATTCCTCTGCAATATTGTTCCGGTGTTGTTTACGCTCCTTTGGATAGGGCTTATCTTGTTTGTCTGTATATATATGCTTCCTAAACGGTCAGGAAGAATCGTGTTTATTATTATCGCATCTCTTGCCAATATCCTTATGATTTCGGAGTTTATATACTATACAATGTTTGGCAGATTCTTTATGCTTAGCAGCATATTCCTGGCAACCGAGGGTGCGGCTTATGCCCCCATACTTTATCAGTATGTTTCTCCGTGGCTGATTCTTTACAGTGTCCTTTCAATAGGCTCATTGGTTTTAGCTTGCAGGAAATGGCAAAAGCAGACAGTTCCGAAAAAGTTCTGGTATATTGCAATTGCCTTCCCCGTTTTAATCGCAATTTTATCCGCATATATGACGGTAAGCAAGGCAGAGAAGAATAATACGAAAATCTGGTCAACCTGGAAAAGACCCAGATATGTTTATTCCGATATGGCGGACCCTGACAGATGTATAAGAGTTATGGGGATTTACCAGTTTATGGTGCGAAGCGCAACATACCCAATCTTTTCTGACAGCGGATTTGCGGATGAGGACTATGAAAAGGTTGACGAATATGTTAAAACCAATGAAGACCTTTTCTCAAAGAAGCCGACCAACAATAAAATGACAGGCTACTTTAAAGATAAGAATGTTATAGCGATTATGCTTGAAAGTATTGACGATTGGATGATAAGCCCTGAAACAACGCCGACGATTTATCGGCTTATGAATCAGGGGATAAACTTTGAAAAGCATATAGCATCTCCTTTCGGAGGAGGATATACCTTTAATTCAGAG
>JAZSPE010000134.1:0-2451 GCA_045537265.1 Clostridia bacterium
TCTTTATTAATTAAAACACCTTCTGTCTGCATGCTTGCAAGGACCTCAATAAGAGGCATTTCAATTTTATAACATAATTCTTCCTGATTGTTCTCTTTAATTTTTTTGTCAATTATTTCGTAAAGTTCTTTTATTGCAAAAAGCTCTTTTGCGGACTTTTCTAAGATATTATCTGCCTTTTCATCGCCAAAATCCATCATAATCTGACCGTTTTGCGCCTCTTCGTCGGCAGAAATATCCACTCCAGCTATTTCAAGAGCTATTTCATCAAGATTATAGCCGTTTCTGACGGGGTTTAAGATGTAGGCACCAATCATAACATCAAATTCAAGGTTGTTGAATTTGATGCCTTTTTCAGCAAGATAAACCATATCTTCTTTTACGCTGTAACCGACTTTAAAGGAATCTCCTTCAAAGAAATTTTTCAGAGCTTCGTCAGATATATTTTCGATGTAGAAATAATTTTCTCCGCTACATACTGCAAGGGATTGGTTTTCGGTGTAAAGCTTATATATAGCTTTGCCGTTAAGCTTTTCAATAACACTTTCGTCGCATTTTTCGCAAGAGTTATCAAAACTCTTTTCGCTTGGTTTAGCCACAGAAAGCTTTAATTTTGACATAAGTTGTTTAAAATTAAGTCTTGCAAAGATTTCGCCAAGCTCTTCTTTATATTCTTTTAAAGCGTAGTCGCTAAGGTTATACTCTCCCGGAACTTCTCTGTTGATTGTGGCCAGAGTTTTGCTTAAAAAAGCATCCTCTTTTCCGTTTCTGAGCTTTTCTCTGACAGAATTTGTCACATCAATAGAATCGATATTTTCATATATCTCTTCAATACTTTTATAATTTGCAATAAGAGAAAATGCCGTCTTTTCGCCTATTCCGGTAACGCCGGGGATATTGTCAGATGTATCTCCCATAAGGCCTTTGACATCTATGAATTCTTTTGGAGTAACCCCATATTTTTCGAAAACACCTTTATTATCATAAATTGTTGTGGTAGTTGACCCCATTTTTGTTATAACAAGGCTTATTTTAACAGTTTCAGAGGCAAGCTGGAGATCATCCTTATCCCCTGTTAAAATATAACACTCGACCCCTTGCTCATCGCAAAGTTTTGATACAGTTCCAATTATATCATCCGCTTCATATCCCGGATTTTCAAGGCACACAATATTCATTGCTGAAAGAACTTCTTTAATCAAGGGAAGCTGAACCAAAAAATCCTCAGGGGCAGGTTTTCTCTGTGCTTTATATAAATCATACATTTTATGTCTGAATGTCTTTTCTTTAACATCAAAAGCAACACAAACCCCGTCAGGAGCCAGTTCTTCCAGTTGCTTAAATAAAATATTTAAAAATCCGTAAACAGCATTGGTCGGTGTTCCATCAGGAGCATTGAGCATTCTTATTCCGTAATAAGCCCTGTTTAAAATGCTGTTACCGTCAATTATGAGAAGCTTTTCCAATTCTTTCCCTCTTTTCCAAATGTATTTTGGGACAATATAATATTCTGCAAAAACTTTCCTTTTCCTTTATTATATCATAATTAACTTTCAAAATCCATATATATTTTATAAGATTTTATTAGGACTGAGAAACTATGTTTTTAACCGTTAAAATTAAAAGATTTATAGCCATTTTGCTCTCCGTTTTTGCTATCGCAGGGCTTTTTATGTATTTTACCGAAAATCCCGTTAAAAAGCTTTCTTTTGAATCATCCAAATCCTTTGAAAAAATGCAAAAAACAGGCAATATTATCCTAACGCCTGTTTCCCCTGAGGAAATTATCGAAAAAGATAAAGACTTTATTAAATGGGTTGATTTTTCCATTACAAGCACAGCGTTAAACGATGCTATGAAAGTGGATGTTTCTTCATATAACGAAAAAGTTAGAATAAACTGGATTGAGCTTCTTGCTTGTCTTGGAGTAAAATACGGCGGAGACTTTAAGCGCTATAAAAAATCAGATTTAGAAAAAATGGTAACTCAATTAAAAAACGGGGAAAAGCCAAGCGAAAGCTCCTCAAAATATTATAATTATTATCACGATGCCTACTCTGCGATTTTAAGCGGATATATAGGAGAATACACTCTGGTTGAGGATGGCAAAAACGAGACAAAATACGGTCTCAAAGCCTTTTCGCCCATAGCGAATGGCTACTATTTCTCCCATTTTGACGATTTTGGTTCAAGCCGTTCTTATGGGTATAAAAGAAAACATCTGGGGCACGACCTTATGGCAAGCGTCGGGACCCCTGTTATTGCCGTAGAAAGCGGGACTGTTGAGGCGCTTGGCTGGAATCAATATGGCGGATGGCGAATTGGCATAAGAAGCTTTGATAAAACGAGATATTATTATTACGCTCATCTTCGTAAGGACCACCCCTATTCTTATATGCTAACCGAAGGTAGTGTTGTTAAAGCAGGGGATGTTATAGGCTATGTAGGTAT
>JAZSPE010000125.1:0-20352 GCA_045537265.1 Clostridia bacterium
ACCTGTCTCACAATATCACTTAATATTCTTATTTTTGAGATAGGTTAATTTAAAAATATGTACTCCCGTTACGCACATTTTGAAAGTGCGTAACCCACTATGACACTTATCTATAGAAAGTGTCAATTTTTATATAAAAAAGCAGGGAGAACACTTCTTTACGAAGTGTCTCCCTTGGGCCATTCCTTTTTTTATATTAGTTATTTTTCTTGTAAAAATAAAGGAAGATACACACACTGGAAATCAAAACTACAGTCAGCACGACAAAAAGCCAAATAGGGGCTGCCTTATTGGGGGTAAAATCAATGCTGTCAAGGTCAAGTTGGCTGCCGGTGCTGCCACTGCCCGCCTCGCTAACGTTGATTGAAGGAATATATTCATTCTCAGAGTCAGTGCTTCCTGAGACATTTTCGCCGCTGACAGCCCCCTGTGTTTCTCCCTGGGTGGCGCTTGAAGTGTTGCTGGAACCGCTTACCGCGCTTGAAGTGTTGCCGGAACCACTCGCTGTGCTCGAAGTGTTGCCGGAACCGCTCACATTGCCTGAAGGAGAATTATCCTCGGGATTGGTAGGCAAAACCTTTGGTATCGCGGCGGTTATTTCCCGAAGTGTAAGTGTGCCGTCGGAGATGTCCCAAACACCTGTAAAATCAAAGTTAAAAGAACTCTTTTTTGTCGTCTCATCGGCAGAAAGAACCTTTGCCGTTTTAACATCCTTATCGCTCTTACCCTCAACACTTCCGCTTAAATAATAACAGTAATCTTTGAAAACACTATCATTTTTCTTTGCCTTAGCTACGATAGCATCCCAAAACATTTCTCTGGTAGAGTTGCAACGAATTTTTCCGGCGTTATAGCATTTTGTAATGTTACCATCCGAAATGTAACCTGCAATGCCGCCTGAATAAGAATCAATATCAGAAAAAACATATACCGTTCCGTAGTTAGCACAGTTTTCAATGGTATATGCCGTTTTTCCTGCAATACCCCCGCCATAGCTGTTTGAACGGTTGCCCGAAACTATAATCTCGCCGCGGTTTATACATTTTTCAATAGAGTTAATAGAAACGCTATGGTCGCCCGTGATTCCACCGGCATAAACCGCTGCCGCCTTGACATCAATATTGGCATAGTTTTCAAGCTTCCTAATGCGTTTTCCGTTAGAACCCGCAATGCCACCGACATAAACCGTAGCTTTAGGAGAGTTAACCAAAACACGCCCGCTAACACGGCAGTTTTCAATGGTTCCCTTATTGCTGCCCGCAATGGCACCCACATAAATATAGCCTTCCTCTTCAGGCGCTGAACACTCGACTTTCACATTTTCAAGGGTCAGGTTTTTAACCTTTCCGCTTCCCTTAAGCACAGCAAACAGGCCGATATAACCACTTGTTGCAGTCAAGTCGCCTTTGATGGTCAAGCCGGAAATTTTTTTACCGTTTCCGTCAAGTGTACCGTTAAAATCACTAATAGGCGAAAAAGCAGCTTCATTTTGGGGAACTGTGATATCATTTGCCAAATAGAAAGAGCCCGTCTTGCCGGACAACGCTTTTAGCTGAGATAATGTTGAAATGGCAGTGGCAGTACCTTCAGCACAAACACTGAAAGCAAGTGTGAAAATTAAAATTGCGGTTATTAAAAACGCCGTTGCCTTTTTAATCATATTTCCGACTCCTTATTCCGCGAATATATATTTTTATTATACATCATATTGCGGATTTAAACAAGCAAAATATGTAACAACTTTTGATATATTCTCAATCTAAAGCTTTCCTTGCCGCCACCCATACTGTGCCTCAAACGTTAACGCGCCTTTCTTATTTGGGCTTCTATCCCAATTACACTTAAGCGGCCACGGAATATACACCGATATAAAAAGAAAAAAGGTAAAAAAAGAGAAGCCGAAGGCTAATGCCTTAAACTTCTCTCTGTTTTCTTGCTAAAGCACCGATACTCTAATGCTATTGTTCTTAAGGGTACGACGCATTTTAGACTGTGTTTTGTAATTTTTTACCTTATCCAACAATACCTGTGCGTTCGATACTCTCGGTAAAGAAGCGCTGGAAGATGATGAACACAATGAGGGGAATGAAAATTACCAACATTGCGCCGCACTGTTTATACGCGAGGTCAGCACCGTCAGGCAGGTTGTTCGAATTATAGCCCATAAAGGTTTGGAGCTGAGCAAGCTGGGAGTTTAAAGTTTCCAACTTGTCATAGAAGAAGGTGGTGTAAATGCTGTCATTCCAATAAGCAACAAAGGAAAGAAGCAAAACAATAATAATTGCACCGCCCGATACGGGAAGCATAACGGTTAAGAAGGTGCGAAGGGGTCCGCAACCGTCAATGTAAGCCGCATCTTCAAGCTCGGCGGGAAGGCCTAGGAAGAACTGCCTGTAAATGAACACGAAAAGGCCCGAACGGATACCTGCGGCAAAAACAGCAGGAAGGTAGGTTGCCCAAGGTGTGTCAAGGAAGTTAATCGTAAAAGCGGTTCCGCCAAAAAGCTCAGGGATTTTTCCTATGAACGCAAAGTCAAAATAACGCATTCCAACAACTTGAGGAATGATGATACTTTGAGGGGGAACGAGAATGGAAAGAACAACACCGATAAACCAGATGTTCTTAAAAGGAAATTTAAAACGAGCAAAACCGTAACCTGCAAGGGAGCAGGAAATAACCTCAATAAGAGCGCTGACTACAAACACAACAGATGTGTTTTTAAGGGCTTCGCCAAACTTCATCTGCTTTGAAACGTCGAGAACCGTCTGAAAGGTTAAGGATTTAGGAATCCAAACGATGAGAGGGTCCTTAACCTGCTCATAAGGGCGGAAGGACATTGTAAGCATATAAAGGATGGGATAAAGCAGGATAAAGGCGAGGCCTGCGAGCAAGATATAACGAAAAGCCTTTATGAAAACCGAAAGAATTACTTCTTGTTGTTTTTTCTTTAATAACATATCTTGCCTACCTCCTTGTGCTAGTGTCGGG
This sequence comes from Clostridia bacterium, assembly GCA_045537265.1. Lineage (GTDB taxonomy): Bacteria > Bacillota > Clostridia > Monoglobales > Monoglobaceae > SIG454. Next base: position 2,989 of record JAZSPE010000125.1, read on the forward strand.
AAGCACTTTGTTAAGCACAACGAACACTATGCCGATGAATGCCATTGCCATTGTGAAATAGAGCACAGCAAGAACGGAGGCGTGGGTGTACTTTAAGTACTGCGCGTCGGAAACCATCTGACGCATAATTACGTTTGTTGAGTTTGTAAAGCTGTCTATGATTGAATAGATAACCGAAAGGATTATCATGGGAGAAATCATAGGCATTGTGATTTTCCAGAAGTTATCCCAAGCGGAAGCACCCTCAATTTTTGATGCCTCGTAGATGCTGGGGCTGATGGTCTGGATAGCGGCCAAGAATATAAGAATTTGCAGGCCGGATTTCCACATCAGGTTAAACATATCGTTGGCAGTTTTAGTAAGGAAGTCGGAAAGTTCGGGAGGAAGCTGCAAATTACTAATAATTTCGTTGACATTTGTGATTTCCAGCATTGAACCCATCTTTGAACCTTCAATCATAAGATTGGCCATTACGTCACCGCGGATGATACCGAGAGCGGCACCGCCCGAAAGAATAACGGGCAAGAAGAAAACGGCGCGGAAGAAAGTTTTTCCGGGGTACTTATCGTTAAGAAGCACCGCAATCATAACACTGATAACAACGATGATTGGCACTTGGTAAAGCAACTCGCCGAAGACGCCAACCAGCTGACGCAAAAGGTCGGGGTCTTCAAGAATAAATTGCTTATAAACTCTAAAGCCGTTCCATTTAAGGTCCATTCCGTTTTGAACGAAGGTTATATCGTTAAAGGAATAGATAACCGATGTGATAAAGGGGCGAAGGAAGAAAAGAATGAAACCGATAATCCATGGCATTATAAAGCAATAACCATAAAGCGCTTTTCTTCCTTCATAGGAAAGGTGAAAAAGTTTGGATTTTCTTGCAGTTTGGAGTTCTGCTTTTTTGGTTTTCATTAGTCTTCACCTCTCTCTACTAACAAATAATCATTGGCTTTAACAGTACCGTAAGAGGTAGCCGCATCAAGCTCGCCAAAGTTTATAAGGATTTGCTTATCGCCTTCAAAGGTTACAAGGCGAACACCGCCGTCAAGGATAACGTGGTCCTTAACAACTCTTGAGCCAAGGGCTGCAAAAACGTCCTCAAGCTTGTTTTGATACTCAATAATCTGTTCCTTGCGGGCAGAATAGGAAGCACCGAAGAGGTACTCGTAATCAGTATCCTTAATAACGGTAACATCGTTATAAACGATAGAAAACTTTATGGATGAACCGCTCTCAACAGCTTTAAGGAAAAGCTTGTTAAGATTTGAATGTTCATTAAGGCTAACGGTTGAATACTCCTTAACGCCCGACATGACAAGCTGGTAAAAAGGAACATCCTCATCGGTTAAATCATAACTTGATGAATTAACGGGAATATCGGTTAAATATTTACCGATGCCGAGAGCATAGTCGTTAGGCGCATAGAGAAGGTCATCTTTAGCAACCTCGGCAATAACGGCCTTGAGGGCTTCAATACCTTCGCCGCGGCTGGTATACTTTTTATTATTAAAATCAGAGGTTGAGAAGGTTGCAAGATTGACATAGGCCGAATTAAAGCCGTTTTTCTCCATACTGGTGTTATACTTCTTAACAATCTTCGCAATGGTTGTGGGCTTTGATATATAATAGCGGCTGTCGGTAGAAACACCTGTGCAGATATCATAAATTGCATCGAAGATTGTGGAGCCGCTGATTCTTACAGCATTATCTCTGAAGGGAGAGAAGCCGTTGCCGCCCTTTTTAATTTTCAGAACATTGTGTTCAAGGTAAAGGTTACCATTAACAAGGGTCTGCAATTCCTTAAGAGAATTCTTATTACCAAGGGAGCCCTTAATTGAAAATTTGTTTTGAATCTTGCCCGAAATAAGGGAAGAATCCATATCAAGGTAGGAAATAACAAGTTCGCCGGAAACCTTTTCAGAAAGTTCGGTTGCAACTGTTTTTGCCTGCTTAACGGTTGTAAGCTTCTTAAAGCGGGTCATAGGAATGCCGTAGAAGCTTTCCTCCTTGTTGATTCCGCCATAGATTTCAAGGAACAAAGAAGGTGTTGATGCTACCTCGCCTTTTTTAAAGCCAAGATAATCGCGGTAATAATCTGCCATCTCGGAATAGCCCGAGCCCTTTTCCAAAGGCAGATAGGCAACCTTTACAAAGGTTAAAAGAGGTTCTTCCGGAGCATAAACCTCACTACCGGTAAGTTGGGAGTTACCGCCGGTTGCATCAAGAGAAACTGTATCGGAGCCAACCAACTTAAATGAGAAATAAGCGCGGTTGTAGGTTCCTGCCTCGGTTGCGGAAACTGCGTTAACATAAGCCGATGAAGCACCCTCCTCAATAGCGGCAAACAGCGAGGTGTTTTCGTTTTTAATTCCGAAAACGGGAAGTGCTGTGTTAACGGTTTTCGTGCTTTTACGGTAAACACTAAAGGCTTTATCGGTGCCGTAAACCTGAAGATTTACTGCTTTTGCCTTTTTCTTGCCGTTGTTGTTATAAACAAGGGCGCCGCTTCCGTCGGGAACCAGCATATAACCCTCTTCACCATAAAGGGAAGCGCCAAAGCAGGGCAAGAGAGAAATATCAGTTAATATGTTTTTCTCTACATCCTTTGAAGAGGAGGCGAAATCACTGCTTACTGCAAGACCATTGCCGGTAACCTCGACATGAAGCTTAATGGTAATATTGCCATTTACAAGCTTATAGGTTGCAAGGTAGCCGTTAGCGGTTTTGGCAAAGGTTATTTTCTTGTTTTTATCGGTTCCCTGATAACTGTTATAATTTCTTCTTGACTTTGAGGAAACGTTATAAACAGTAATTGCAAACTGTGAACTTGCTTCAGGGCTTTTAGCGAGGCCTTCCTCGGAAAAGTCGCGGTCGGTGGGGTTTGAATACCACTTTGTGCCGGTAACCTTTGATTCCATATAGAACTCGCCTGCTCTGCTACCCTTTGAAATTAGGTACAGTGCATAGATATCATTTTCACTTACCTTTTCAAAAACGTCCTCCGCACCCTCAATGGCGCCAAGGGTTTTAACTGTTTTTGCAGGGGTAGGCGTTGTTTCATTTGTAGATTTGGCCGCATTTGCCGAAAGGCCGGCACAACCAATGCAAAGGCAGAAAATCAAAACAAATGCTAAAATCTTTTTAAACATAATTTAATTTCCTCCTTTTTATTGATTGAATCTAAATGCGATTTCGTTAACGATTGTTGCGCCGAACATAATAATTTGACGAACAAGCATAAACACGATAACCAAAATCAGAACGATAACAAGCGCAACGAGAACATCCAGCACCATCGCAACCAGCGCTTCTCCTGCATCATATCGTTGTCCTATGCGAACCGACTGATAGATAAGGAACAGCGTGTAAAGCAAGCCGATAGTAGTGATGATTCCCATAATAGCGCTTTCCTCATGGGTAAGGAACTGGCTGATTATAAGGTTTGCATAGAGTGTAAGTGTATAAGGAATAATAGCGGCGCAGGTGCCTGTGAAAACGCGCCTGAAGGTGCCGTGACCAAACTTAAGGCTGCCTACAACCAGTTCGCTGACGGTCCAGATAGCTACAAGACCGATTGTTTTCGCAATCAGGAAGAAGGCGTTAAAAGTGGTCATATTATTCTTGTTAAAGATAAATCCGGTTGCAAGGTTGCTCATAACCTCGCCCATAAAGAAGAGCGCAACGACAACAATGGAAGCAATCATTGTATGCTTCGATTTGTCGGCATAGAGCTTATCATAGAAATCAAGGGGATGGAAAATGATGTATCCGGGACGGAACAGTTTCTTTGGCTTTTCCTTAATTCCCAGCTTTTCCTTAATCTTGGGCCAGAACTTTTTAAGAACCAACAGGGCGATGATTAAGATAGCCGCTATGATAATTGCGGGGGCAAAATATTTTCTTGCGATATCGGAACGATGAAGTCGGAATGCCTTTGAATAACCAAGGCGGTCCTGACCTAAATTACAATAGTACATTGCTTTTTCGTAGTTGCCGTCCTGCAGGTTTGCACGACCGAGACCACGATAGGCAAGCTCAAGGTTTGAGTTGTAGGAAAGAACAACTTCCCATTTATCATAGGCCTGGGCAAAGAGGCCTTCGTGATAAAGAATGGTGGCTTCGTGTAAAAGAGCGCCGTAGTCGGTGGTTCTGAACACTGTAACCTTGCCCTTTTCCTGGTCGAGAACGAGCAGGTCATCCCCAACGGTTTCAATGGCAACGGGGAAGGTAAAGGTTCCCTTCTGGTTTCCAAGAGAGCCGAAGATGTTAAGCAGGTTGCTTTCCTTGTCATATTCGAAAATTCTTCCCATAACCGGGTCGAGAACAAAAACGAAATCATCCTCGGAAACGGCTAAATCGGAAAGGCTGGTCTTATATGCGATACCGCCAACCCAAGCGTAGGAGCGGTCGCCATAAATGCTCTTGTCAATGGGGTCGGGACCGGCTTCAGGCTTGAAAATGTTGGTGCCGACAAAGTTTAAGCGGCTGACCGAATCGGCAGTACAGGTGTAGATGAAGTTGTCATCATCAATATCAATGGATGTAATAGCAATAGGGGTAAGGTTTTCGGTGTAGTTAAGCTGTTTATCGGTCATAAACTGACGCCAGAACATACTGGCTACAACCTCAGCAGTAACCTCAATTTTGTTTGCGCCAAAGAAGCCGCCGTCGGAACCATCAGCGCTATAAACGATGGTACCATAATAGAAGCCTTCGGAAAGAACATAAACGTTGCCAAGGTCATCCATAACGACTTTAACAGGCTTATACATAAGGTCTGCAGGGAAGTTTTCACTTTCCGGCTTTAAGAGGGTCTGAATAATCTTACCATCTGCTTCGCAGACAAGAACACGGGCATTGGAGGTGTCGGCAATCAAAAGTCTGCCGCCCTCGGTTACGAAGATGCCCCTTGCCTCGTTAAGGGTGGCGTACTCTTTTTGGCCATCCTTTAAGGTGTAGGGAACAATTTTATCGATAATCTTATAGTCTCTGTCCAGAACGATAACATTGGAATCGCCTGTGTTAAGAATATAAAGCTTATCGCCCCTATAATACATATCGCGGGGTTGGTTAAGTGTAATTTCTTTGCTGTCGCCAATGCTTAACAGATACTCATAACCATTAGGAACGTCGGTAACGTTGCCCCAGGAGTCATAGTTATAAGAATCGTTAGGACTGGTTGCACCGGTAGCAAGAGCAGGAATTGCTGTTGCCAACAATATCAGCGCAGAAATTGCAATGCATACAATAAGTTTTGCTATTTTCTTACGCATTTCTCTTACTCCTTTATACCAGATGTAGCCATTGTTTCAATAACACTTGACTGCGTGAACACGAACACGAGGATAGGCGGCAACATAAGAATAACTGCGGCCGCTGACGCTGTGCCCATTTGTGAAATACCCGAAGCGGTTATCTGATTAAGAAGGGCCGGTAGGGGTTTTAGATTTTCTTCGGTAATAAACGCGCCACCTGCAGAGTTCCAAATGGCCTGGAAGGTAAACACAATAAGGGTAAGCCAAGCAGGCTTTACCGAGGGCATAACGATTCTCCAAAGAATTCGGAACATTCCGGCGCCATCAACCTTGGCCGCTTCAACCATTGCAGTAGGCAGCTGTGACATAAACTGCTGCATAAGGTAAAGACCCATTGAGCCTGCGGCTGCAGGAAGAATAACCGACCAGTAGGTGTTCATAAAGCCAACACGGGCCATAATAACAAACTGAGGAATCGCAGTTACACCACCTGTGAAGAGCAGGGACATAACAATGATTTTTGAAATTGCCTTACGGCCGGGGAAGTTACTCTTCGACAAGGGAAATGCAGCCATAGAGCTGAGCACAACCTGCAACGCTGTTGCTACAACTGCGGTAAAGGTACTATTAAATAAATACCTGGTAAAAGGAACCCATGAGTTTAACACACGTATCCACAAAAGATAGTAGTTATCTCCGGTGGGGTTAACAACGAAAAATCTGGGCGGGAACACAAACAATTCATCAAGCGGTTTTAACGACTGCAGAATTGCGTAAACAAAGGGAAGTGCTGAAAAGGCGCCAAACAAAACCAGGAAAAATCCGATGATAATGTTGCCGGCAATACCTCTTTTAACCGGTTTTTTCATTTTTCATTCCCTCCCTTAAAGTGCTGTGTACTTGCTGAGCACCTTAGAAATGAGGCTGTTCATTGAAAGCATAACAATGAAGAGCACTGTCGCCATTGCACTGGCGTAACCCATTTCATAGCGCACTGTACCATAGTCGGTCATATGCTGAATAATGGTGCTTGCCGCATAGTCGGTAGACGGGTTGCCGCAAAGGGCAGTTGCAACCGCACCGGCTGAAAACGATGTACTAATCTGCATAACGGCACCAAACATAAGCTGAGGACCCATTGCAGGAAGAGTGATATAAATAAGCTCCTGAAAACGGTTTTTGACACCGTCGATGGCACCTGCCTCATACATACTGCGGTCAATACCCTGAAGACCTGCAACAAAGGAAAGGAAGCCTGTACCAAAGCTCATCCAGATTTGAACAACCATAAGGATGGGCATCATATATCTTGCATCTGAAAGCCAGGATATAGGGGTAGAAATAAAGCCCATCTGAATGAGTGTTGAGTTTAACCAACCGTACATATCGCCACTGAAAATGAAGCTCCAGATAAGATATAAGTTACCTGAAATACTGGGCGCATAGAACAGGAAGGTCATTGCTGTTCTGGCAAGGGGGGGAAGTTCGTTAACAAACCAGGCCAGAAGCAGACAGCCAAAGTAACTGATAGGACCGGTTACAACGGCGAAAACCAAGGTGTTTTTGGCGGCAACAAGGAAAATGTCGTCGTTCAAAAACAGATTTATGTAGTTATCAAGGCCGACAAACTCGGGCATCTGAAGGAGGTTAAAGTTTGTGAAGCCTAAAACCATTGATGCTAAAACCGGTATAACCGTGAAGAAGCAAAACAGTAACATAAACGGTGCCACAAGCAAGTATTCCGACTTGTGGTTTTTAATTTCGTTCAGAGTGTATCTGAACCTTTCACCGCGACTCTTTTTAGTTAATTCCATTTGTATGACTCCTTATTACCGAAAAGTTAATTGGCAAGGCCAAATTCTTTGCGCTTACGCTCAATTTCGTTTTCGATGGTCTTGTTGTAGCTCAGGATGGTCTCGCGGGAGTTGTTCGATGAGAAAACAACCTTACGGAATGCGTTAATCAGGTTGCGTTCAAGGAAGTAGCTACCGGGAATCTGATTGATTGTGAAGGATTTGTTCCACTGCTCGGTAATAATCTGCTGCTCCTGATAGGTCCAGGGCAGATTTCCGAGAGCTTCAACGTTTGCGGTTGCAAAACGGCCCGAGGGACCAAGCAAAGCTTCGATTTCCTGACCAAACTGTGTCTGGGCATCGGCAGAAGTAAACCAATCAAGGAACTCCCAAGCCTCATCCTTATGCTTGCTGCCTGCCATAATAAGTCCACAAGCAGTAGAAGCATTTACAGAATTGTCAATGTAGGTCTTTCCGTCGGCATCGGTTTTAACTGTGCCGGGGATTCCTGTCATTTCCCAGAGTCCATCAATTTCGGGGGCCGCCATTTTCAGCTGGCCGTACATTGTGTAAGCCGAGAGGCCGATAGGCATATCGCCCGAACGGAAGCGGTTGAAGAAATCATACTGATAAGGCAGACCGTAGGTCTTGTAGAAGTCGGTCCAGGTGCCGAAAACATCAATACCGATTTCGCTGTCAAGGTTTGTAGAAGCAAAGTCGTCAGCATAAAGCTTTTCGCCGTTCTGACGAAGGAGTGAATGGAAGACACCCAGGTCAACCATCATTACGTTGGAAGCGTTTGCATTAGGAATACCAACGGTTAAGTTTTTGTGCTGAAGCACACGAATAACCTGATAAAGCTCATCCCAGGTTTTTGGAGGTTCAACGCCCAACTCCTTAAGAATATCGGTGCGATAGAACATCATTGAAAAAGTCTGGGTAATGGGGACTGCGTAGTAGTCGCCCTCATAGTAATAAGCGTCCATTGCGGTAGGCTGGAAGCGGGATTTAACCTCGTTAAAGGTTTTGAAATTCTTAAGACCGACAAGTCCGTCACGCATTGCCAGGTTTACGGGCTCTGCCTCGCTAACGAATAGAACAACGTCGGGGCTGTAACCAGAAAGGGAAGCCTGAACAAGACTTTGTGTAACAAGGCTTACCTTAACACTGACGCCGCTTTTAGGAGTGAAGGAGCTGTCAGCTAAAGTTTTAAGAGCGTTGGCCTGGTCGCGACCGAGGGAAACCCAAACATTGATTTCGGTATCGGTTTTACCGAAGGTACCGATGGTAGAGTAATCTTCAGTGAAGGAGCCGATAAAGCTCTTGAACTGGAAGGCAACGTTCTGGAAGAAGTTAACCTTTTTGGTCTTAATATCTTTAGCGTTTGTTGCAACTGTGATTGTGTCGATTTCAAGAGGATGTGACTTAACCTGTGACATAAGGCTTGATACACCGGAAGCATAGGAGTTAAGTGTGGATACGCTGGAGGGAACATCCTCGGGGTCTTCAATAAATCTTTCAAAAAGGCTGATAAGCTTATCAAGGGCAGAGAAGTTACCCGAAGCCTTGTTACCGAGAGCTAAAGCCTCGTCATAAATTCTTTGGCTTTCATCCATCATAGCCTGAATGTGATTGTAATAATCCTTAAGCTCGCTTTCAAGATGGTAGTCACGATATGTATCGGGGGATGCGCTAGTAATCATAATGATTTCGCGATAGAAGGCGTTAACCTCGGTAATGAGATTTTGAAGGTCAAAAATGATTTGAGCCATATCGCCGGTTACAACCTCAAGCTTAATCTGGTTCTTACCCTTGTTCAGGTGGATAAGCCAGGGGCTTTCTTCGCCGCCGAAAACGTAATCCTGCCATTTGTTATCAAAACGGAATTTGATGTTGTTGGCCTCTTCAAAAGGAACCTCGCCGTTAACATAGAGGCGACGGTAGGAAACCATACCGGTCTGAATGTTCTGACGGATTCTGGCGCCTAAATGATAGTAGCCTTCCTCTGGGGCTTCAACCTCCCAAACGATGTACTGTCCTGCGGCAGCATAGTTGGAGCCGCCAACGATGTTGTAGCGCATTTTAACGGGATGCGCAGGAGAGGTGTCAGGGCTTGTTCTGTCGTACATAGGATAAACCGTTGAAGAGGAGGTGTATAAGGGGGTTTCGCCCTCGTAAACCTCTTTGTAGTTAAGCTTGGAAACGGTTTTTCCTGCGGAATATTCAGCATAGGTGGGAACTTCTTCAGCGTTATAGAATTCAAGATACTCAATGGCCCATTGTGCAAGAGAGCCAACAAAGGTTATGGTATGAGTTCCTGCGGTAAGATAAAAGCTGTAAGGATCAGCAAAGGTGCCGGAGAAATCGCGCAAAGATGTGGTAATCCAATCGTTAAGAGATATCTGCTTGGGGCGAATATCGTTTCCTCTTTCATCCTGAACGATGGCGTTCTCGCTTTTGAAATGCTTAATAAGGGCAAGCTGCTGTGCCTCAAAGAAGGGCTCCTTGCCATCAAGCTTCATACCGATCTGAATGTTTTTGGCGTTTTCATTGAGAGAATAATAGTTAAGTCTCAAATGATAGTTGCCGGCTTCAGCTACATCAAAGGTCCAGGTTACCTCGCCGTTGTCGGATTTCCAAAGAAGAACATCCTGCTTGGAACCGAACTCGCCAACAGTAACCTCACCGCCAACAGCAGTGAAGTTTTGTGCAGCATTGATTTTAATAGTGAGATCGGGTGCAGGCTTATCGGCATTGGCCTTAAGATAAGCGCTGTACTTGTTCTCGAAATCAGTGCTAAATGTGGCGCCGGCAGCGGCAGCTGTTTCAGCAGAAACAGCCTGTGCACCGAAGGTCACAGGAAGCAGCATGAGGACAGCCAGAACTGCACAAAGGACTCGCATCATTGATTGTTTTTTCGTTTTGAAGAACTTCATCTGTTTCACCTTTGCATTTTAATATGATTTATATATAATATATCAAAATATATTATTTAAAAAAGATGCCAAAAACGACATTCTTTTCCAAATGCCGCTTTTTAAATCGGTTTTAAGTTTGAGGAGGGTGGCACACTCAACCATTATTTGTATATAATTGCTATTTTAGTTTAGCATTTCCATTGCATTTTGTCAATACAATTTGAACAATTTGTGTAAAAAAACAGGTGTTTTTTTGCCTATTTTTTATAGAAATCCTAAAGTCAAAAACAGCGGGCCCACATTTTGTGAACCTGCTGTTTTTAGGTACAATATATGACTTTTTTAGACAAATTATTCCTTGCTTGCCCAGAAGTCGCGGATAAAGTCCTCATCATCAAGGCCTTCAGGGTTATCGACCTTCATATCGGCATAATAGGTGCCCATTTTGCCGTTAACATAGGCACAGCGACAGCCTGCTGCGGCGAAATGGCCGTTATCGCGATAGGCTTCAATTTGGGCCACTGCGTTTTTATGAAATTCGTGGCGATACCAGCGAGGCTGATTGGCATACCAGGAGATCTCATCATAGCCCCACTGATTAACCGCCTTTGTGGTGTCCCCCGTTTTGCCGCCCCAGTTATCATATTCAAGAAGGTAAGGATAATGCTCAACATACTGGCCGCTTGGGGTTACGCCGCATTTGTTTACACCATAAGGCGCGCAAAGGCGGCCGGAAATAAGGTCACAGCGCTGGGGGTTATCCTCGCTTACCTCGTGGTCGGTTTCATCGGCGCAGGCAAAAACGCGGCAGGGATAGGCGTTAAAATCCTGCAGAGTTCTGCCGTCGGTTCCCACAAAGTTATGCATTGACCAATGGGAATTCAGCACAACATAATGCCTGCGGGCGTGCTTTGCGGCATAATCGCGAATGCGATAAATAACCTCGCTCCACCATCTGTTGGCAACGTCAAACTTGCCGATTAAGCCCGTTTGACCGAGATGCAGCGCCTCAAAGCCTGTGTCAATAAGGCGGCAGGCTCTATAATAGAAAAACAGCTGTGTTTCTTTTTTAGTTATATCGGGAACATAGGTGCCCTGACCCCACTGATCAACAAAAAGGTTATAGTCAAAAAGCATTGCATCGAGGTTAAAATTGCGCTCCTCTGGCTGAAGGCCGAATGCCTCAAAAACAAAGGCAGGAATGGGGATATCGTTAACCGATGCGCTTACTATTTCAAAAATGCAGGCCTCAAAAATAATATCCTCATCAAATTCGTGAAGCTCCTCCATCACAGCCTTCATCCGGGGATAACGCTGCTCCTCTTTAATGGTTGGCGGCCAGGGGCAAAGGGCGCGCTGAATGTATTTTGCACCTGTCTTTTTAATCATTCTGATGCCGCTTGCAAGGCGGGTTTCAAAGGGGCGGGACACATCGCCATCGCCAAACATCATATGGGTTAAGGCGCGGTCAAGATAGTTGTTCATAACCTCTAAAGAAATAGAGCCATCGAAATTATAATTTTTCATTTTTAGTTACCTCGCAAAATCAACTTGTTCTCTTGATGCCCAGAAATCGCGGATGAAGTCCTCATCATCAAAGCCGAACTCGTTATCCTTTTTCATATCAATAAAATAATAGGTTATTTTATCAAGCTCAAGACTGTAAGCACAGCGGCTGCCTGCGGCGGCAAAGTGACCGTTTTCGTGGTAAGAATCAATAAGCTCAACGGAATCCTTATAGAACTGATGGCGATACCACTTTGGCTGATTCATATACCAAGAGATTTCATCGTAACCCCACTGGTCGATACATTTGTTTAAAATATTCTTTCTAACGCCCCAGTTATCAAACTCAACAAGGTAAGGATAGTGTTCGGTAAACTGACCGCACGGGGTAATGCCCATTTTGTCAGCCTTATAGGTTGAACACTGATAACCGATAGGAAGGTCACAATATTGTGGATTTTCTTCGGTGGGTGCGTGGTCCTCCTGGCCTGCAATAGCGCGGATGCGGCAGGGGTAGGCATTGAAATCCTGAAGCATTCTGCCGTGGTCTCCGACAAAATTGTGCATTGACCAATGAGAGTTTATAATAACATAGTGGCGGCGGGCATTTTTTAATGCGTAAGAGCGAATGCGATTGATGGTTTCGCTCCACCATCTGTTTGCAACGTCAAACTTGCCGATAAGTCCGGTTTGACCTAAATGCAGGGCCTCAACACCGATGTCTATCATACGGCAGGCGCGATGATAAAAGAAAAGCCTGGTTTCCAGCTTTGTGATATCAGGCACGTGGTTACCCTGACCCCACTGGTTGTGGTGAAGGCCGTTATCAAACAGCATTTTTTCAACACAGAAATTGCGCTCCTCTGTGGGCAATCCGAAATCCTCAAAAACGTGTGCGGGAATAGGAATGTTGTTTGCTTTTTCATTAATATTTTCAAAAATGCAGCCCTCAAAAACAACCTGCGGGTCAAAGGCGTGAACCGCCTCTATTCCCTTTTTGAATTCCTCTTTATAGGCAATTTCTTGCTCAATTGTGGGGGCCCATTGAGCAATGGCGCGCTGAATATATTTTGCGCCGGTGTTTTTAATTGCACGAATGCCGCTTTCAAGGCGCTCGCTACAAAACATATCATCCTTTGTGGCAAACATCATATGAGTGAGTGCGCGGTCAAGATAATTGTTTAAAACCTCAAGCGAAATGCTGCCGTCAAAATTATAATTTCTCATTTTGTTTGTTCCTTTCGAAAATATTTATTTTCAAAATTAACATACCATTTTTATGCTTTAAAGTCAATTAGATATTGTGTTTTTTTACTTAAAAATTTGCCTTTTTCGCACCCGTCACTTGGTTTAAATGTGCCAAAACAAAAAAGACCCGAGCGGGTCTTTTTTTGTAGGTGAATTTTTGGATTATTTTTTAACCGCGTCAATCACAAACTTCGCAATATCGGTGTTATCAACGGTTTTGCCGCTAAAATATTCCGAGCCGTAGCCCACTGCAAAGGTTCTCACATCGACACCGGTGTGGTTATTTGTTGTCAACAACTCGTTGGTAAGCGTCTCGTAGCCGACAATGGGCATCCGCACACCGCCGGTTTCGTGGTCAGAGGTGATTATGAGCAAAGTATCGGGGTTTTCCTTCATAAATTTAAGCACCACCGCCACAGCACGGTCAAAGGTGACAACACCGTTAACCTTGCCGTTTATCAATTGTGCGTGGCCCGCCTTATCGGTTGCCGCATTTTCCACCATAAGGAAAAAGCCCTTGTCATTATTTTTAAGACGATTCAGCGCAATTTCAGTGGCGTATGCCAAGGTGTTGCTTGCATCGGCTAAAATATCCTCCTCAAAAAAGCCTACAAAGGGTTTCTCACAAAGAGGGTCCTTGTTAAGGGTGGGACCAAACTTTAAAAATTCCTTAGCATAAAAAACCTGTGAAAGGTCAAGCGAGGAAAAAGTGGAATAACCCTGGCCAATTAAAACATCGGGCATAAAATCAAGGAAAGACTGCGCAAGCTGTGCAAAATTGTTTCTGGAAATGTTATGAACAGTGAAGGCCGAGGGGGTTGCGCCAACAATGGAATCGTTGGTAACAATGCCAACCTTTTTGCCTTTTTGCCTTGCAATTTCGGAAACGTTTGTTATCTCCTTGCCATCGGCGGACATTCCCACATAGTTGTTGTTCGTTTTAACGCCGGTTGCCAAGGCGGTTCCCGAAGCCGCAGAATCGGTAATAGCGGAATTGGCAGAGTAGGTTGTTGCAAAGCCTGTATGTTTAATTTGGTTTAGTGCTAATCCAAAGTCAAAGCACTTGTTCTTGTTGTATTTCTCTGTAAGCTCAATGTCGATAGCGCCCATTCCATCGCCTATCATAACAATTACATTTCTGGGCTTTTTATATTGCATGGAAACAATCTGTCCGATTTCTTCCTTTGTGATTGTTACCTTGCCGGAGGTATACCAGTTAATCCATTCGGGATTTTTAGCGGTGCAGCCCTTGCGGATACATTTCTCGCCTGAGAATCTGTGACCCAGCGCCTGCTCTCCTGCGACACCGCAAAGCTCACATTTTGCCCCCTCCTCACAGGTGGCGGCAGTGTAGGAATGACTGCAGTTGGCAGTTACATCTTCCGCGTTCTGACAGGAACACAATGCAAAAATCATCAATACCGCTAAAATCAATGCTGTTATTCTTTTCATTTTTTTGCTCTCCTTTTTATGAAAAAAGTATACGTATCGTATATATATATATATATATATACAAAGCAAATGTCAAGAGTTTTTTTCATATACATTGTGTTAGGAGGTTTTTTTATGTTCTTTTCTTACCTTTTGGAAATCGCGTCTTCACTTATCTATTTAGCTCTCCACGTAACATCCCCCGGCTCCTTCCCCCCGCCTTTGTCAAAAGAAAAGGAGGCCGAACTTATTGAAAAAAGCATTTCAGGAGATAAAAACGCCCGAAACAAGCTGATTGAACACAATTTAAGGCTTGTGGCCCACATTGTTAAAAAATATTACACCGAGGCCGCCGACCAGGAAGACCTTATTTCCATCGGCACCATTGGGCTTATTAAAGCGGTTTCCACCTTTAAGCCCCAAAAGAGCAATCGCCTTTCAACCTACGCCGCAAGATGTATTGAGAATGCAACCCTCTCACAAATGAGTTTTCGGTTACGAAAAGAACTCCCCATTGGAGAATTACCGAACAGACTGCAGAAAATATGTATATAATGTCGCACACCGAAAACGGTGAAACAAAACATTCTCCCTTGTTTGTTCTTAGCTTTAGACTTATGGCTCCGAGAAAACTGCTCGAAGCACAGTTGTTTAATAAGCAATACCACTCTTACGAAGATATTGATAATATACCTGACCGCTTGAGATTTTGCCGACATAAGCTTGGTCTTATGCAAAAGGAAGTGGCGCAGATTGTTGGCATTGCTCGTAGCACATACATAAACCTTGAAACAGGCAATCATAACGGCTTTGATAAAACTGTAGCGGACAAGCTTTCTAAACTCTATAATATCCCTGTATATGACCTTCTTGATGATTACAACCGCTTTATAGCACACGGACAAGGCAAACTAATACGAGAGCACCGAGAAAGTTTAAATCTTGGCAAAAGACCGTTTGCAAGGCTTATTGGCGTAGATGCCAATATGATTAGGCTATGGGAAAGTGAACGTAAGCAAATTAGTCTTAAATCTTGGGAGAAATATTTTAAGGATCGTATCACAGTTTAACGAACGACCGCCTCACAAAAAATGTGAGGCGGTCAACTTGTTTCAGACTACTTTTTCTGTTCAGCTTTAATCTGTTCTTTTGTATCTTTTATAATCGCATTAAGCAGTCTTTCCTTTTCTCTGATTGGGCAATCTAACTTAGAAATGCTATTAAGTACTCCATCAGCGTGAACACCGGCTACACGCCGTCTTAGTTCTCGCCATCCTTCTTCTGTTGTGGGATAGTGGACAATAACGTTAATCGGTGCAAATGTCTTCATACCGAGAACCTCCTATGTGCATAAACTATATGCGTGAGGTGTTGTCCGCTATTCCTATGTGTATTTACGAAAGTTGCCCAAATCAGATGATGCATATAAAAATACATCATAAGATTTCCTTTCTACATATCTCAATTAAAACTTCTCCTTCTTGTCCTTGCCTTTGAGTTTTGCAAGGTATGTAAGATATGTATGCTTGCAGATGGGCAACCTGCAAGTCTGAACTCTGTTAAATTTGCTTTTCCGTTACTTCCTATTTTTTGTCCCTATATATCAATCCTACGGATTTCGTCAGCAGGATATTGTAGTCAATTTAAATAAATCCTTCATTATTTTAATTAATAGATTACTTTTTCTGCGGCTTATCAGCTAAATAAATTCTTGTTACTTCAGTTCTGTGGTGACCTAAATTTTCGCTTACAATCTTACGTGCTTTCTTCGGTCTCTCTTGCAACGCTTCGGCGTAGGTTCTTTGTGCGTAGGTGTGTCTCAGTCCGTGCCATGAAATCGTCTCGGTTCTTTTCTTTTTACCGTCTTCGTATAAATCTTCACGATTTTCTGCTATAAAACTTTTTCGATTATAGCTCATCCAATTCTGCAACGAACGCTTTTCACGCTTGACTCCGTCCTTTTCGCTTGCGGAGATTAAGTAATCCCTCGGGTATCGGCCCGAGCATCGTGCATAATCCAAATATTTAGTAATAATACTGCGTTGCTTTGCACTTAAATCAATCGCCCTTGTCTGACCGCCTTTGCCCTTTATAACAAGTTGTCCAGTCTTTAATGCAGACATAAGGTATTCTATTCTTAACGTGCAAATCTCTTCAAGCCGCAAACCAAACTCATGGGCAAAGTCTATAGCGATCACCACGTCCTGTCGACCTTGCTCGATAGCCAACTGTCGCATATTATCAATCTCGCTTTTCAGCCACGAGTGGTCTTTAACGCCTGTTGCTCGTTTTGGCAGCGATAGCTTATCATTTTTTGAAAGCCTGTTTTTACTACCGGATTTTCTGTGGAAATACCGTATGCCTGATAGATCGGATTGAATAGTTGCTGCGGAATTATTGTCTTTCAGATGCTACACATAGGCTTTAAAGTGTCGGTCTTCCACGTTCTTGAAATTTTGCAGACGAAAATTATCGGATAAAAACTTACAGAACCGCTTAGTCGCTTCAAAGTATCTTGCTCTTGTTTTAAAACTCAACTCGTTGTTGTGTTTGTAAATTGCTTCAACTTGTGCCAACAAGTTCTTATACAAGCCCGGATTTAGCTCTGTAATATTATTAGAATCTGACATAGCAAACCGTCTCCTTTCTTCAAAAAATTTATTTAAACGCAGTGATAGGGACTCGAACACTGCGTAAAAAACTGTGTACGAAAAATATAGATTATAGGGTATTTTCGTCAATAAAATATTTGGGTTGCTCCTGACGAAAATAATTTTGTGGACGAAAATTTTGCCCTGCTCATTTGCAAATGAAAGTCATATATTATTTCGAAACGGGAATCATAAAAAATCTTTCAGCAGATTGTGCTGACCTGATATCGAAAAGTAAGTAATCTCAAAAGGTCGGTCAGCACAATCCTTTTTTACGGGAAATGAAAGTAATTTCGAAATATTCTCTCGAAACTATAATCATAGAACATATCGAAATTATAATCATCAAGCATATCGAAAAGTACATCATCAATCATACAAGAGCCATATTCAATAACATCATAATTACAAATAAATTTATCTTTAAAGGTAATCTTAGATTAATCTATAATTACCCTATATGGCTCTTTAAATGAAAGTACGCAGGGCATAATACACCCACTGTCAAAGGTATGTACGAATCTTCATTTCTTACTGATTCTTCTTTGACGCGGGGTAT
>JAZSPE010000035.1:0-2309 GCA_045537265.1 Clostridia bacterium
ACCGCTTGGCCTCCGACTTCCTTGACAACTGCTATATCCCTGAAAAATTGATTGTTCCCTTTATGGATGTTGTTCACGACAGAATTATGCTTGAAATTTTCCGTGGCTGTATAAGAGGTTGCCGTTTCTGTCAGGCAGGCTATTTATACCGCCCCGTAAGAGAGCGAAGCGTGGACAGACTTACTGAGGTTGCAAATAGCTGCATCAAAAACACGGGCTATGAAGAAATGTCATTATCTTCTCTTAGCACAAGTGACTACCGTGAATTGCAAAAGCTTATTGACAATCTCCTTGAAATCACAGTTGATAAGAGGATAAACTTATCCCTCCCGTCCCTGAGAGTGGATAACTTCTCTATGGAGCTTATGGAAAAGGTGCAAAAGGTTAAAAAGAGCGGTCTTACCTTTGCTCCTGAGGCAGGGTCTCAAAGGCTTCGCGATGCCATAAACAAAAATGTTTTGGAAGAAGACCTTTTAAGAACAGCAGGGATTGCTTTCCGCGGTGGCTATGACAGAGTTAAGCTTTACTTTATGATAGGCCTCCCAACCGAGACCGACGAAGATATTAAAGCCATTGCTGACCTTTCCCAAAAGGTAATAGATGTATTTTATGAAATCCCAAAAGAAGAGCGAAAGGGCAGGAATGTCAGCATAACAATAAGCACTTCTTCATTTGTTCCAAAGCCATTTACTCCTTTTGAGTGGGAACCGCAAAACACAATGGCAGAGCTTATCCGTAAGCAACAGTTCTTAAAGGAACAGATTAAGTCAAGAAAAATTATATATAACTGGCATCAGAGCGAGGTTAGTTACCTTGAAGCGATTTTCGCAAAAGGGGACAGACGCCTTAGCGATGTTATAATTTCCGCAGTTAAAAAAGGCTGTCGTTTTGACGGCTGGGGCGAATATTTTGACTTTGAAAAGTGGATGGAAGCCTTTAAAGATAATAATATCAACCCTGAGTTTTACGCATACAGAAAAATCGACCACGACGAAGTTCTTCCTTGGGACCATATCGACACAGGAGTTTCAAAGAGCTTCCTTATGAAAGAGCATGATAAGGCCTATGAGGGCGTAACAACCCCGTCCTGCCGTGAAAAGTGTTCAGGCTGCGGCGCAACAAGCTTTAAAGGGGGTGTTTGCTTTGAGTAAAAGACGACTTAAATTTTCCAAGACGGGAATGGGAAAATATATATCTCATCTTGATTTGTTAAGGGCCTTTACAAGAGCAATAACCCGAGCTGAGCTTCCTGTCCGCTATACCCAAGGCTTTAATCCTCATCAGATTATAACCTTTTCTCTCCCTCTTCCAATCGGGGTTACAAGCGAAACAGAGTTTGTTGACATCGATTTTGAAGAGCAGGCTAAGAATGAGGAGATTATGGCAAGGCTCAATGAAAACCTCCCTCCTGATATAAGAATTTTAGGGGTGGGCGAGCTTATTCATTCCGCAACGGATATTGCTTTGGCAAGCTATGAAATTGTTTTAAAATCCCCAATGGATATTGATAGAGAAAAAACAGAAAACTTCTTCAAAAAGACGGATATTCCCGTTATAAAAAAGACCAAAAAAGGGGATAAAGAGGTTAACCTTATTGAGTATATAAACTCCGTTGAATTTAAGGAGTTAAGCGACAGAGAGATAAAAATGACGGTGGTTTTATCTGCCGGCGGAGCGATGAATATAAAACCTGACATAATGATTTCCGCCCTTGAAAAAGAACTTGAAATCGGCGAGTTTGACGAGGTTTATATCCACAGAACAAAAATTTTTGTAAACGAAAAAGGCAAAGTAAAAGAAATGAGATAGAGCATTTGCTCTATCTCATTTCTTTTGCTAATTTTAATAATTCCTGCTTTTTGTTTTCACATTTTTCTTCTATAACGGCTAGAAGAAGTCTGTCTAAAATATCCCCAAGCTCAGGGGTTTTGGGAAAACCTGCGTTGATTAAATCGTCCCCTTTAATGTCAAGCTGAGAAAGGGAGAAACATTCGTCATTTTTGATGATTTTTCTAAGGATTGCCCGCCCCTCTTTTGCCTCAACCAGCCTTGCAGGGAAGTTGCGGTTTTTGGAAAGGTTGTCCGCAATTTTAACTTCATATAAAAGCTGGATAAGTGTCTTCTGGTATTTCATAAGCCACTTTTTAATCTCTTTCTTGTCCGCAGGGAGAGGAGTGTCGTGGTATCGAACCAAAAAGGGCACGATTTTAATTGTGGCGCTGTCATATTTAAGCCTTCTAAGGACTGCTTCTGCAATTTCTGCACCCATCTTAGGATGCCCCGAAAAATGCCCGATTCCCCGACTGTCA
>JAZSPE010000092.1:0-6916 GCA_045537265.1 Clostridia bacterium
ACTCTCTTGTCTTTGGCGCAGGCGGAAATGGACTTATGGGCGCTGCCGCAAGAGGTGTTCATAAGGGCGGCGGAAAGATTTACGGGGTTATCCCGAAATTCTTCAAAGAGGAAAACATTGAGGAAATTTTTGATAAGTGCACCGAGCTTATTTTTACGGACACAATGGCAGAGCGAAAAGCAAAAATGGAAGATATTGCCGATGCCTTCATTATTGTTCCGGGCGGGATAGGGACCTTTGAGGAGTTCTTTGAAGTATTAACTTTAAAACAGCTTGGCAGACACAAAAAAGCCATTGCAATCTATGATGTGAGAGATTATTATGCAAAACTCGGCGAGTTTATGGAAATTACCTATGACGAGAAATTCGTTAAAGAAAACTGCCGTGATTTGTATTTTTACAGCAAGAGCGAAGAAGAAGTTTTAAGCTATATTGAAAACGAAGAACAAATCGAAAGAAGTGTCCACGACTTGAAAATTGGATAATAAAAAAGGGAGAGGATAACCTCTCCCTTTTAAATTTTAAGTAAAAATGAATCTTTGGTGAGTTTTTGCATTTCTTTATAGGCCTTTTCTGCCGATGCCAAATCATCAAAAATGCCGAAAACTGTGGGACCGCTTCCGCTCATCATGGAAAGCTTTGCTCCCATATTTTTGAGAATGTTTTTATATTCTGTAATTATAGGATATTCCCTCTCCGTAACCGTCTCCAAAACATTTGCCGTATTTTCTGCAAGAGATATAAGGTCCCCTTTTTCTATGGCAGAAATAACCGCCTCCGTGTCAGGTCGGGAGATAACATTCTCCATTTTAAAGTTTTGGTAAACCCAGGCAGTTGAAACAGCAAACTGAGGCTTTGCGATAACAATATACGCATCTTTAAGCGGGGTTATTGGAGTTAAAATCTCGCCAATCCCTTCTGAAATTGCACATCCGCCAAGGTAACAAAAGGGAACATCCGCCCCGATTTTAAGACAAAGCGAGAGCATTTCCTCATCTGATAAGGGGTAGTCAAAAAGCTGGTTTAAGCCCTTTAAAACTGCTGCCGCATCAGTGCTTCCCCCTGCCATACCTGCCGCGGCAGGTATTTTTTTATTTAGGGTTATTAAAACCTTTGAAGAAATATTTGTCTTTTCCAAAAACAGCTCTGCCCCTTTATAAGCGCTGTTTCTATGGTCTGTGGGAACTCCCTCAGAGTTGCAGAAAATCTCAATTCCGCTACCGTCCGTAGCCTTAATTTTAACAGTATCGCAAAGGGGAACCTGCTGCATAATCATTTTAACGCTGTGATATCCGTTTGGAAGCTTTCCTAAAATATCAAGGCTTAAATTGATTTTTGCATGAGCATCTAAACTAATACTTTTCATAATTATTCTTTGCTTTCTGAAGAAGTTTCCTCTTTTGGCTCAACGAAAAGTGCCTCAAATTCCTCAGCGTCAATTTTCTCTTTCTCAATCAAGAGCTGAGATAGCTGATTGAGCTTGTGCATATTGTCTTTAAGGATATTTTCGCATCGGTTGTAACATCCATCAATAATTGTCTTGATTTCAGCATCAATTTCTGCGGCAACACTTTCGCTGTAATCCTTTGTATGACCGAAATCTCTGCCGATGAATACCTCGTCGTTGGTATCGCCGAAAACTCTTGTTCCTAATCTTTCGCTCATACCGTATTTAACAACCATATTTCTTGCAATAACAGTTGCGCGCTCAATATCGTTGGAGGCCCCTGTGCTTATATCTCCAAGCATAAGGCTTTCTGCGATTCGTCCGCCGAGGAGAACAATGATTTCTTCAATCATTTCAGTCTTAGAGGTGTATGATGCATCGTCCTTTGGAAGAGAGAGGGTGTATCCGCCGGCTCTTCCGCGAGGGATAATGGAAACCTGATGAACTCTGTCCTGAGTTGGAAGGAACTTGGAAACGATTGCATGACCTGCCTCGTGAACTGCGGTCAATCTCTTTTCCTTTTCCGTAACCATTCTTGTTTTCTTTTCAGGTCCTGCGATAACCTTCATAATGGACTCTTCAAGGTCCTGCATAGAAATTTTTTCTTTATTTTCTTTTGCTGCTTTAAGAGCCGCCTCGTTTGCAAGGTTTTCAAGGTCAGCCCCGGTAAAGCCAACAGTTGTCTTTGCAAGAACATCAAGCTTAACATCGTCAGAAAGAGGCTTTTTCTTTGTGTGAACTTTAAGGATTGCTTCTCTACCCTTAACATCAGGGGTGTCAACAAGCACTTGTCTGTCAAATCTGCCCGGACGGAGAAGAGCACGGTCTAATATGTCAGGGCGGTTTGTTGCGGCGATAATAATAACTCCTTCGTTAACGCCGAAACCATCCATTTCAACAAGTAACTGATTGAGGGTTTGTTCTCTTTCGTCGTGTCCGCCACCAAGACCTGCGCCTCTCTGACGGCCAACGGCGTCAATTTCGTCAATGAAAACTATGCAAGGTGCACTTTTCTTCGCCTGTTCAAAAAGGTCACGAACACGGGAAGCACCAACACCTACAAACATTTCAACAAAGTCTGAACCTGAAATAGAGAAGAAAGGAACATGAGCCTCTCCTGCAACAGCCTTTGCAAGAAGAGTTTTACCAGTTCCCGGAGGGCCTACCAAAAGGACACCCTTAGGGATCCTCGCTCCAAGCTTCTGGAACTTCCCTGGATTTTTAAGGAACTCAACAATCTCTTGAAGCTCTGCCTTTTCTTCGTCTGCCCCTGCAACATCTTCAAAGGTGTTTTTAGGGTGATTGTCAGACATTTTCGCCTTGGTTTTGCCGAAGGACATAACCCCTCGGCCGCCGCCACCGCCCTGGGACTGGTTCATGAAAATAAACCAGAACACGAAGATAATAATAATCATCCCAAGGGAAGGAAGCATGCTGACCCACCAGGGAATTTCAGCAGGCTTAGGAGTGCTTACAGAAAGAGTTTTATTCTCAATCTGAGCGGTCATTTCCTCGCCGCAAGCCTCAAAGAGAGCGTTATAGCTTGGAATGTCAACCTCGATTTTTGTTCCGTTTTTAAGGGTTGCCGAAGCTGTGTTTTCAACAACTTCAAGCTCCTTGATGTTTTCGCTTTTGATTGCACCAACAAGGTCGGAAAACTTATAAGTAACCGCATTATCCCCTGTTGAAACCATTGAATATATCATAATAATTACAATGAGTAATATTGCATAAAATCCAAAACCTTTAAAATGTTTCTTCACTTGATCCCCTCCGTAAAGATTAGAAATTGTCTTAAATTTTATATTACCATATTATTCTAAAAAATACAAGTCCTTTAAGGTAATTTCATAAAAAATTCATAGTAATAGTATTGACAAAAAGTTGAGGGTAAATTACAATATAAAAAGGTATTATTTTTGGAGGGAATTATGGCAAAAACAAGACAACAAAAAAGACAAGAATTAAGAAAAGGCAAACAAAAAGATAAAGGACTCTTAATATATGCTCTTATTGCAGTTGTTTTAACTGTTGCAATCGGAGTAGGCGTATTTTTAGGAACACGCCCTGAAAATGTAACAACCTCAACTAATGAGGGGACATTTACTCAAAACGAGGGCGAAACAGTAACAGCCCCTGAAGAGGAAAATGCAGTATATACGGAGGAAGATATTCCAAAGGAAAAAACTCTGGCACAGTTCACTATGGAAAACGGCGAAAGCTTTACAGTTGAGCTTTATCCTGAGTATGCACCTCAGACAGTTGCAAACTTTGTTAAATTAGTAAAAGAAGGCTTTTATGACGGACTTACTTTCCACAGAGTTGTTGAGGGCTTTATGGCTCAGGGCGGCGCCCCCCAGGGAACAGGAATGGGCGGAAGCGCTCAGACAATCAAGGGAGAATTTGCATCTAACGGATTTACACAAAACACCCTTTCCCACCAAAGAGGAGTAATCTCAATGGCAAGGTCAAGCGCTCCTGATAGCGCAAGCTCACAGTTCTTTATCTGTTATGACGATGCGTCTTTCCTTGACGGGAACTATGCGGCATTTGGTAAAGTTGTTGAGGGTATGACAACCATTGACAACTTCTTAAAGGTAGAAAGAGGCTTAAACGAATTGGGAGAAGAGGCAGTGCCTAAAACTCCAATCGTTATTAAAAAGGCTGTTATAGTTAAGCAGGCAGATTAAAAATAAGGAGAGACAAAAATGGAAAATACAAAAGTTAAAGTAACAATGGAAAACGGCGGAGAGTTCATAATCGAGCTTTACCCCGAATTTGCACCCGAAACAGTTGAAAACTTTATTGAATTGGTTGAGAACGAATTTTATGACGGAACACCATTCCACAGAGTTGTTGAAGGCTTTATGGCTCAGGGCGGCGACCCCACAGGAACAGGAATGGGCGGCAGCGAGAGAAAAATCAAGGGCGAATTTGCCGCAAACGGATTTTTTGATAACACCCTTTCCCACGAAAGAGGAGTAATCTCAATGGCAAGGTCAATGGACCCTAACAGCGCAAGCTCTCAGTTCTTTATCTGCTATGACGACGCATCTTTCCTTGACGGAAACTATGCGGCGTTCGGAAAAGTTATAGAGGGAATGGAAACTGTTGACGCATTTTTGGACATCCCGAGAAGGCCAAACTCAATGGGCGAAATGGCAAGTCCAACAGAGCCTATCGTAATTAAGAGCGCACAAATAATTGACTAAGAAAAAGGTTCTGCCGAGAGCAGAACCTTTTTTTAAAAATCTATTGTATTTTTAAGAGAAATATAGTAAAATATCTTTAAAGGCGGTGAGAAATGTGAAACGGATGATGTTTATATTTAACCCAATATCAGGTAAAGCTCGAATTAAAACTCAGCTTTTTAATATTGTTAACAGTTTTGTAAGTGAGGGGTGGAATGTCCGCGTTCATCCGACACAAGCGCAAAACGACGCCTATGAACAGATTAAAAACTATGGCAGGAAATACGATATGGTTGTTGTTTCCGGCGGCGACGGAACATTGATGGAAGCAATTGACGGCCTTATGGAAATTGAAAAAGAAAAAAGACCTTCCTTTGGTTATATCCCGTCAGGAACGGTTAACGATTTTGCAACAGCTCTTGGAATTCCCAAAACTGTTAAAAAAGCCGTTAAGAAGATTACGGACGGCGAGGCAACTGCCATTGATATAGGTAAGGGAAATGACAAATATTTCTCCTATGTTGCAGGCTTCGGGCTTTTTACCGAGGTTTCCTATGAAACTCCTCAGAATGCCAAAAACGCTCTTGGAAAAGCTGCATATTTCTTCGCAGGGATGAAGAGCCTTGCAAATATAAAGCCCTATAAAATGACTGTTAAATGGGACGGCAAGGAGGAAAAAGGCGAATTTATTTTGGGGCTTATAACAAATGTTGACCATGTTGCAGGCATGAAAACAAAATACCATCATAATTCACAGATAAATGACGGTCTTTTCGAGGTTGTTCTTGTAAGAAAACCAAAAAATATGGCTCAGCTTTCAATTATGACAGCTGAAATGATGTCAGGTAAGCTAAGCGAGGAGTATTTCCTTAAATTTTCTGCCAAGGAAATGTCTTTTGAAAGTAATGAAAAGGTAAAATGGACCTTTGACGGGGAATTTGGCGGAGAGACGAAGAATATGGGAATCAAGGTTTTAGAAAAAGCCATAGATATTATTTTATAGCGGAGGCGGAAAGTGGATATTTCTGCGATGAACAAAAAGGAGCTATCTGAGCTCATTAAACTTAATAAAGATAAAACCGATAAAGCCTTAATTGACAAGGCTTTTTCCCTTAGAAAGAAGTATTATGGGGATAAAGTCTATTTAAGAGGCTTAATTGAGGTTTCAAACTTTTGCAAAAACGATTGTTTTTATTGCGGAATCCGTTGTGGGAATAAAAAGGTAAATCGCTATCGTTTAAGCCATGATGAGATTATGTCCTGTTGCAAAAGAGGATATGAACTTGGGTTTCATACTTTCGTTCTGCAAGGGGGCGAGGACGACTTCTTTGATGATGAAACTATGTGCAAAATTATTGGAGAAATCAAAGAAAACTATCCTGATTGTGCAATAACTCTTTCCCTTGGGGAAAAAACAAAAGAAACCTATAAGAAATATAAAGACGCGGGTGCGGACAGATATCTTCTCCGCCACGAGAGCGCAACAGAGGAGCATTATAAAAAGCTCCATCCGGCGAGTCTTTCCTTAAAAAACAGAAAAAGATGCCTCTATGATTTAAAGGATTTAGGCTTTCAGGTGGGGGCAGGCTTTATGGTTGGCTCTCCATTTCAAACTGAGGAGAATTTAGCAGAGGATTTGCTTTTTTTAAAGGAGCTTTCTCCCGAAATGGTGGGCATCGGCCCCTTTATCCCTCACTGTGACACGCCTTTTAAGGATTATGAGGCAGGTTCATTAGACCTTACGATAACAATGCTTGCCTTAACAAGAATACTTCTTCCAAAAAGCTTGATTCCTGCAACAACGGCTCTTGGAACAATCTCAAAAGACGGCAGGGAAATGGGACTTCTGGCAGGGGCAAATGTTATTATGCCAAACCTTTCTCCCCTTGATTTCCGCAAGGATTATGCCCTTTATAACGATAAAGCATATACAGGAGACGAGGCGGCGGAGAGCATTAAAAAAATAGAAGAAAAAGTTTCAGCATTGGGACTTAAAATTGACTTTTCAAGAGGCGACAATATAGATTTTCAGAAGGAGAAACAACAATGATAAAGCTTTGCGTATTTGATTTAGACGGAACAATAGCCGATACCATAACAACTATTGCATATTACGGAAACAATGCCTTAAATGAGTATGGCCTTCCCTCAATCGACAAGGAAAGATATAAAATTTTAGTGGGCGACGGCGCCGTTACATTGGTTGAGAGAATGCTCAGAGAGGTAGGCTCTTCCGATAAGAAAACATTTAATAAGGTCTATAATAAATATATAAAGG
>JAZSPE010000078.1:0-2348 GCA_045537265.1 Clostridia bacterium
AAAAGGGTATCACAGCAATTCAGATGGACCTCAAAATTGACGGTTTAACACCTGAAATCATTAAGCAGGCTTTAACTCAGACAAGAGATGCAAGATACTATATCTTAGACGAAGTAATGCTCAAAGCAATCCCTGAGCCAAGAGAAGAACTTTCTCAGTATGCTCCAAAGATTATCAACATAACAATTCCTGTTGATAAAATCCGTGATGTTATCGGCAGTGGCGGTAAGGTTATCCAGAAGATTATTGCTGACACAGGCGCAAAGATTGACATTGAGGATGACGGAAGAGTGTTCATCGCTGCTGTTAATCCGGCTATGGGAGAGATGGCTCTTAAAATTATCGAAGGAATCGTTAAGGAACCTGAGGTTGGCGAGATTTACGAAGGCACAGTTGTAAGAATTATGGAATTCGGTGCATTCGTTGAAATTCTCCCTGGAAAAGATGGTCTTATCCACATTTCAAAGCTTGACAACAAGAGAGTTGAAAAGGTTGAAGATGTTGTTAAGGTTGGCGACACAGTTACAGTTCAGGTTATCGAAATCGATAAGCAGAACAGAATTAACCTTAAAAGAATTATAGAAGACTAAAAAATAAACCACCAATCAGTTGCGATTGGTGGTTTTCTTTTGTATTTAAAGCTCAAAGGAACGGAACGCTTTTGGATTAGAACCCGTCAGCTTTTTAAATGTCAGATTAAAATGAGTAAGCGAGTTAAATCCGCACATAACGGATATTTGCGAAAGAGATAGGTTCGGAGTTGACATATACCTTTTTGCAGCTTTTATTTTAAGCTCGTTTATAAGGTCGTTGGTTGTCAAATCAAGAGCGTTCTTCAAAACTCGGTTGAGCTGTCTTGAACTGATACAAACATAGTTGGCAACATCATTTACAGAAATGGAAGAAGAAATGTTATCCGTTATGTACTGAATAGCAAGACGGATACGAGCATCATCGGAAACTATGCCTGCCTTTGCTTGTGAAGCAGTAGCAACAAGCTCAGTATTGATTGGTTTGACATTTTCAAAAATATCGAATAAAGCGTTACACAAAATACTGTTAATTCTGTCGTAATAATCCGTTTTCTCCTCGTAAGCAAGAGATATACTCTGTAAAATACTATCCTTAATAAAAGAAGAGCAGTCAATTTCATAGTATGCCTCCTCAGGAGGAAGCATCAGGGATAACTTAGCAGGATAAACAAAGGAAAATCCTAATGTAAAAACAGAGTAATCCTCTGAATATTCCATAAGCTTATGGGAAGACGACGGGGATAAAACACAAATCTTCTCAGATGTAAGTGAAATCTTTTGATTGTTTATAGAATATATTGCGCTTCCGGATAAAGGAATATAAAGCTCATAAAAAGAATGCTTGTGCGTAGTCTGGGTTAAAGAACTTGGATTTGCAGAAGATAAAATTCTTGAGAAAAAAATGTCCAGCTCAAAATACGAATTTTTAAGAGAAGGCTTGATATGGTTAAAGGAACTAACTGCCTTATCAAATTCCGCAAAATTGTTTTTTAAAAAATTACTCATAACAATCTCCGTTTCCCCTGTTAGAAACTATTTTCAAAAAGCAAGATTAAAAGAGTGCTTGCATTTCCTACATTATATATTATATAATACAAAAAGTCAAGGTCGGGCGAAAAATTGGAAAAAAAGTCAATAAAAGCAACTGAAAAGTAGAAATGTCCTAAAAATTAAAAAAAATGTCCTATAATAATATTGTAATTAAAATGTAACTGTGGTAAAATGGTAATTACGATAATAGGCAGAATGGATATTTTTGAGTAGTATGCTTAGTATCGGCTGTGCTGAGCGGTTTTGTCGGCACGGTATACATATTTTGATAATTATTAAATTTTTTAAATTGTTGTGGTTAAAAGGGCCACAATGTAAGGAGGAATTCGAAATGAATTTAAGAAAGGTTTTGGCAATGGTTTTAACTGTTGCTATGGTAGTAGGTTTGGTTATCGTGCCAACTTCTGCTGCTGTTGGAGATACTGCAGCTCTTGCAGATCTTATCCCGGAGGCGGATTTTGAGTCTACTTTCTCCGTTGATACTTGTGCTGAACTTGACACAGGTACAAAAACAGGTCAAGTGGGTTCTGCGACCACACATGCTACTTATGGCGACATTATAGCTTTTGGTAAAAATGGCGCTGGTGCAGGTGTAGAAAGCTCATTGTATTGGGACGAAGTGCTTCCTGAAGGCGGTGCTGCACATTTTAAATTTATAAATGTTACCGCTTACAGCAATGCTGGATTTGATATAGCCACAAGCGAAGGAAAAAGAATAAGAATTATTTTCAACAGAACTGGCAATGTTATAAAGGCATATGATGG
>JAZSPE010000179.1:0-5568 GCA_045537265.1 Clostridia bacterium
AAAGACTGACTCTCTGCGCGTATGGCATAGCGTCAAAATCTTTTTTTGTAATCTGGTCGCTGGATTTTGCCTTTCGTGAAAATTTTGGGGCAGTAGCCTCCTCTTCAAAAAGGAAAGGATTTTCTTCGCGGATGAGGTCAAGCTGTTCTGTAAGCCCTGAAAATTCGCCGTCTTCATATAAAACGGATTCAAAGTCAAGGAGTGACTTTAAAAGCTCGGGGTTTTTGGCCTTGGTCTTTAAAAGTTCACTTTCAATAGCCTGGTTGAATTTATAGTTTTCAAGCTGAGAAAGGCCCTCTTTTTCTCCTCGGGCAAATTCGTTTTCCAGAAGAGCCTTAACCTCTTCTAAAACAGTAGAGGCGGTTTCTTCCGAAAGACCTAAGTTGGTTAAAAATTCAATGTTCATACAGACTCCTCCATAGAGTTTAATGTAGATTTTGCAGTTTCCTCATCCTCGCCGAAATACCACATACGAAATTCGTGAGGAAGAAGAATTTTCGCATTCAGAAGTTCAAGCTTTTCATTAAATTCAGTTTTTCTGTCAGCGATAATGCTGTCATCAAAATCAAAGGATATGGAATATTCTCCCTCTGGGGCAAGCTTGTAAAGAGAAACAAAGCTGTCAAGACACTCCATAAGCTCTGTTAAAGCGTTACGGAACGCAATCTGAATGTCGCAGACAGTTGCATAACTTCTATGCTTTGAAGCACGGATTTCTTCGGCGGTACGGTCCTTTAAAGTTTCGTCTGAAAGGGTTCCGTAAGAGAGACCACAGCCAAACTCAATCTTTTTAAGGATAGCGTTAAAACCTCTTATAATATTGGCGTCGCGAATAGTCGGAGACCAGTCATGGAAGAGGTCCTCGTCAGAAGATAATGCACGGTAGAGCCTCTTGTCAGGGATAATCATATTTCCGTTTTTATCCCTTATAAAAGCCGTGCGGTCAAGATAAAGAGCTCTCTCTCCGCTTTCAAACTCCCAGAGGAGTCGTGAGTATTGCTCGTCCGCATCCTTGATAAGTCCGCAAACCCCTGAGAAAATTGAAACTCCCAAAGGAGAATAAGGGTCAACGGTATTGGAACAAGGCATTTTGAAATAAGCAAAAAGGGGAGACGAAAGTCCCTTAACCCGTGTCAGCGCCTCAATTTCACGCCACTCCAAAACCTCGCTTAAAGAGATTTCCTTGCCTAAATCGGAAAGAGTTGTGCTTTTAAAGGCCTTGTTTTCGATTATATAGGAGTCTTCTTCAAAATGGTGGTATTCAAGACGGGTGAAATATGTGCTGTCTGTGGTAATTTTGTCAATAAAAACTGCCGACATAAGCCTTCCCGAATCGTCAAAGGAAACAGGGATAAAACTCTGGGGCTGAATAAAATCAATTATGATCTTATCGCCAATAAAGCAAGGCTTAAAAATAATTCCGCCCAAAGCGGCGCCAAGTTCAACATACTGACGCTTACCCACTAAAAACTTCTGATAAATGTTGTTTAAAAAGTCTGCCCTTTCGCTTCCTGAAACAGAGGATGCCATATCAACCGTAACAAGCCGGGATAGCTCAGAGACAATCCCTGACGGAAGGTTAAGGCAGTGGACTTTCTCGCTCTGCCAGGGCGGAATGTTTTGATACATATCCGTCCAGAGAGAAAGCGCATCAGACATAGAGTCGGAGGAGGGGATATTAAGATTAAACACAGAGGAAACAGTTGTTTTTGTGTTAAAAGGCGGAGCCTTTTTAAGAAAATTATTGAAAAAATTCATAATGTCCTCCTAAAAAAAGTGAAGGAGTCCTACCAGTTAAGTCGCCTTAAAACTGAGTAGGAGAAATAACGCAAATCGTCAAGAGCATGGTCGTTTTCTTTAATGACGGAGTCAGAGTTTTGAGTTGGGTCCCACCGATAGGACAAAAATTCATTTATAATCCCCTGGCAGCTTTTATGAAATTTAAGATGCCCGCCCAAAAGGAGAGAGGAAGTATAGCGGATTCCGTCTAAAACGGAGTTGGAAGCTTTTTTGACCGAAAAAAATCCGTGCCTCTTGATGCAAGCGATAAAAGAAGCGGCGGAAGGGTCAATTATAACCGCCGAAATGGGATAGCCGTCTGACAAGGCCAAAAGCTCATTGTAATATTCCTCGTCGGTTAAGATTTTCCCATCTCTTCCGCTATGATAGAATTCCTTAATGCGATATGCGGTTTTGTTAGGATTGTCAACGCACCAAAGCCCCATAGAGCAAGGATTTAAGGTGCCATAGTCAATAGAGATATAATATTCTCCAAAGGAAGGGCCTTCCTCAAAAAGATGTTCTTTCGGGTTAAAGAAGGGGTAGACAAGACCCTCTGACGCCGCCCATTTCCCCAAAATATATCTGTCGTAAAAAACCGAGCCGAGATATTCCCGCTTTATGTTTTCTTTAACGGACAGAGGAAGATATGGGTTATCGTCAATGGTATATTCCTGATAAAAAATATCCGCATCGCTGTCAATGAATTTTTTGAACCAGTGGTTGGGGGATTCAGGGTTGCAGGTCCCGTCAAAAAGGCTGTATTCCTTGTCAAGACGGGATTTGAGCATATTAAATACCTCAGGGCTCCATGTAACAACCTCATCGCCATAGCAGTATTTGATACTGGCTCCGCGGAGGCGGTCAACGGAAGAAATTGAGTCTGCCCCAAGACAGTATACGGTCTCGCCGAAAAGAGTTGCGGTGTTATTTGCTCTTATATCGGAAACTAAAAAGTTACCCCATATGCTTTGCATAGGCTGGATAACATTTCTTGTAAGTGAGCCCCGTGTGTTTCCAAGCAGGACAATAAGACCGTCTTTTCCTTTCATAGAGCGTATACGCTTGGGAATAACGAAATAATCCATATAAGTCTTCCCTGAGCGTGTTGCCCCAGATTTAATGTTCCAGCGGTGGTTGGCATTTAGGAAATAGTCAAGCTGTTTTTGGGAAAAGGACATCAGATAACCCCTTTAATAGATTTTAGAACATTGTCTAATTTTTTGAGAACTTCATCAGCTGAGCTATTGTCCTCTCCCAGGGTGTTTCGTATTTCCTTATATGCCGAAACATCGCCGATGCTAAGTGCCTTAGAGCAAAGAACATAACATAGTCCCAAACGGAAGGTTATCTCCTTTTCTTTAAAGCCAAGGTTTATGAGCTTATCTCTGACTTCGTCGTTGTCGATTGGCGTATTCATAAGTTTAGAGATGCAATCCCTAAACTTTTTGCGTGCCATAAGCATCACACTCCTCGCTATATTTATAAGGAGGCGGATATGGTAATTTGTGCCGCAGGACATAAAAAGACACAGCCAAAATTGACTGTGTCTTTATTTAATATTCAAATTTAAAATCTGTTAAGTTTTTGTTGTTATCTATTGCCCTATCAGAAAACTTTTCATAAAGAGGTTTTCGTATCTTCTCCATTTCCGAAAGGTCCTTGCCCTGTGAAAGAGGCCGTCCCTCTTTGGAAAGCTGAGAGACATCTCTTAAAATATGGTAGACAATTCCGTTTTGCTTTAAGGAGTAAAGGTTTTCCTCTCTTGTAACAACTCCCCCACCGGTTGAAATAACTTTTCCGGTACTGCTGCAAAGGGAAAGCGTAACCTTTTTCTCAATCTCCCTGAAATAGTCCTCTCCGTGTTTTTCGAAAATCTCAGGAATAGTCATATTAACTTCTTTTTCGATTTCTTTATCAATATCAATAAACTCCCGATTTAGTAAGGAAGCAATTTCCTTTCCCAAAGTGCTTTTCCCGCATCCTGGCATCCCGATAAGGATGATGTTTTGAATACTCTTTAAAAGATTTTGATAAATTTCCTCAGTTTTGTGATCAGGAAGCTCCTCACCCGTAAAAATTTCAAAAGCCTTTTTTGCCTGATAAACAAGCATATAAAGTCCTCCGCTGGCAGGAATATTAAGCTCCTCCGCCTCAAAAACAAGCCTTGTTTTAAGAGGGTTATAAACTACATCCAAAACCCCCTGACAATTAGGGAAATCTTTAAGGGAAATAAGAGATTCCCCGTTATTTGGATACATCCCCACAGGAGTTGTGTTAATAATAATCTGTGCATCCTGCCAGGAAGAAATGTCGCCGTAGGAATATTCCCCACTTCTTGAAACAGTAATAATCTCACGAGCGCCAAGGTCATTTGCAACTGCCTTTGCAGTAAGAGAAGTTCCCCCCGAACCTAAAATCGCAACCTTTCTGCCGCTGAAATCAATCTCGGATTTTTCCGCCATAGCCATAAAACCGTCATAGTCGGTATTATAGCCGTAAAGCCGTCCGTCCCTTTTAATAACAGTATTAACGCTGCCAATCTTTACGGCAGAAGGCGCAAGACAATCGCATAAAAACATTATATCCTTTTTATAAGGAATAGTAACATTAAAACCTTTATATTCGGGATTTTCTATAAAAGTTTCAAGCTCGTCCTTTTTTAAGGGAACAAGGTCATATTCATATTTCCCCATAGCCTCGTGAATAATTTTTGAAAAACTGTGGGATAAGCTTTCGCCGATAAGTGCAAATTTCATAGCAGTTTCCCCCTAAAGCTCCGAATAACTGCCGAGGAAAACGGCATTATTTTCTTTGTTAAGCTCAGAGATAAGAGCTAAAACCTTTTCTGAGAAAACAGATGCCTCAACATCAAAATAGAAAAGATACTCAAAATCACTTCCCAGAGTAGGTCTGCTTTCAAGCTTGGTTATGTTAAGATTAAGGGCCGCAAATTTAGAGATAAGACCAAACAGCGAGCCCGGCTCATGCGGAAGAGAGAGCATAAGACTGATTTTATCAGAGCCCTCATAAATTTCAAGGTCCTTTGAAATACAGATAAAACGAGTATAGTTATATTCGGAATTAGCGATGGAGGTGCAAAGAGGAGTAAGGTTATAAATCTCTGCACACTCAAAAGAGGAAATGGAAGCGGAGGAAATCCCCTCAGCCTCTGAAACCGCCTTTGCCGCCATAGCTGTATTCTCGCAGATATGAACTTTTATATGAGGGTGGCTTTTTAGAAAATCAGAGCATTGCCCGATAGCCTGCTCGTGAGAATATATATCGGTAATATCTTCAAGACTTGCGCCTTTTTTCCCTAAAAGAGTATGTCCGATTTCAAGCTTTATCCCCTTAACGATAAAGAAATTATGATTTCTCATAAGGTCGTAAACCTGATTTACTGAGCCGTGCAAACAGTTTTCAATAGGCAAAATTCCATACTTACATTCGCCCTTTTCGATAGCTGAAAAAACCTCCTCAAAGGTATTATAAAAAGAAACCTTTGCGTTATCAAAAATTTTGTTGCAGGCGAGATGAGAGTATGCGCCCTCGATTCCCTGACAAGCAACGGCAGGGGAAGATGGAAGAACTTCTTTTACATCTGAAAGTGCCTCTTTTATCTGGGAAATACAAGCTGAGTTGTCCGCCCCTTTTTTTGTTGCCTGAGAAGAACGGCTCAAATTCATCATAACGGAAAAAAGAATTTTAGAATAAGGGGCAAATTCCTCCCCCGATTTTTCAGCCATAAGGTCTAAAATGGCTTTTTCCCTGTCCTTTTGCAAAATG
>JAZSPE010000004.1:0-3185 GCA_045537265.1 Clostridia bacterium
CTCTGCTTTGGAAGAAGATATTTCTTTGCAATTATTAACTTTTCTTCATCGGAGTAACCAGAAACCTCAACCATTTCCATTCTGTCATAAAGCGGTCTTGGAATATTTTCCACCGAGTTCGCGGTAGCAATAAACAAAACATCCGACAAATCAAAAGGAAGTTCAATAAAATGGTCACGAAAAGCTTTATTTTGTTCAGGGTCTAAAACCTCCAGCATAGCAGATGCCGGGTCTCCCCTTAAGTCACTTGCCATTTTATCTATTTCATCAAATAAGATGAGTGGGTTTGAAACCCCTGCTATTTTCACTGCATTCATAATACGGCCAGGCATAGAGCCGATATAAGTCTTTCTGTGTCCTCTGATTTCAGCCTCGTTTTGAATTCCTCCAAGGCTTATGCGAACATATTCTCTACCCATAGCCTCCGCAAGGGACTTAGCAATAGATGTTTTTCCTGTTCCAGGAGGGCCAACCAAACAAATGATTGAGCCATTACCTTCTCCGCCTAATCTTTTAACGGCTAAAAATTCAAGAATTCTCTCTTTAACCTTTTTAAGACCGTAATGGTCGCGGTCAAGGATTGTTCTCGCTTTGTTAAGGTCAAGATTTTCCTCGGTTTTTCTGTCCCAGGGGAGTGCCAAAACAGTTTCAATATAGTTTTGAATAACAGAATATTCCTGAGTCATTCCCGGCTGTCTTGAAAGTCTTTCAATTTCCTCGTTAAGTTTTCCGCATACTTCCTTCGGGAGATTTCTCTTCTCAATTTCAGCTCTGTATTTATCTGCATCATTTGATAAAGGCTCCATATCTTCAAGTTCACTTTGAAGGACCTTCATCTGTTCACGGATAACATATTCTCTCTGATTCTTATCAATTGCTCTGCCAAGCTTTTTGGCAACGCCACGCTCAATTTCCAAAACCTGAACTTCTTCCTGCATCATTTCAATAAGCTTTTCAAGTCGTTTTGCAACATCAAGCTCTTCTAAAATTTCCTGCTTCTGATATGGTTTTATAGGGAAATTAGATGCGGTTACATCAGCAAGAGTCCCTGCATCATCAATATCTTCAAGAGATGCAATCGTTTCAGGAGTAACCTTATCATAAACATCAAGATAGTCCTCTAAAAGATTCTCAACGCGCTTCATAAGGCCCTTTTCATAAAGTTTATCTTCGCACTCTATCTCTTTTTGTTCCTTATAACTTACCAAAGGAGCGCCTATAATATCATCATAATATCTTGTAAGGCTTGCTCTGAAAACGCCCTCAACCAAAATTCGCATATTCCCGTCAGGTAAAATGAGAGTCTGCTTCACTTCGGCAACGGTTCCCATCTTACTAAGGTCTGCCTTGGTGGGTTCTTCAACGGAAATATCCGGCTGATAAACCAAAAACAAAAGGCGGTCATTTTTCATAGCGGCATCAACCGCCATTTTAGATTTTTTTCTTCCCACATCAAAGTGGATAACTGTTCCCGGGAAAACCGTAAGTCCTCTTAAAGGAAGCAGTGGAATTCTGCTAATCTTTTTAGTCATAAATCTATTTTCATCCTTCCGAATTTATCTCAAAATCAAACAGCGTTTCTACATAGTTCGCCATTTAACAATTATACTACTTTTAAAGATAAATTTCAAGTGCAAATCCTCATTTTATTGGTTTTTTATTACATATTTCCACTATTTCATACTTACCATGCTTATTATAGGTTTAGCCAACAAAAAAAGATTGGAAAATATCCAATCTTTTCTCTATATAATTACTGCATTTTTGCCTTGTCAAGTCGCCAGTTTCTGTAATATAACAAAAGGTCAAGACTTACCATTATAAAATTCAGCACATAAAAGAATAAAACATACCACTTAAAACTTTCGGCCGTAAGCTTTGCACAAATTCCTGATATGTATCCTAAAAATATAAAGATTAAAAACATAAGACTTTTGCCCTTCGTTGTTCTCACTTTGTAGGATTTTATAACATTTAACGGCCATGAAAGACCAAATAAAAATATCATTCCAATTTCAAGTATTTCAGACATTCTTATCTCTCCTTAAATCTCTTTCGTATCGTTAATATTTGTAAAAACATCGGCAACCTCAGATATTGTCATAAATGCTTTTGGGTCAATAGCGTGGACTATTTCCCTCATTTTTGAAATCTGAAACCTATTTACTATAAAATAAATAACATTCTTTTCTTTTTTCGAATATCCGCCTCTGCCTTCTAAAATTGTGGCCCCTGTTTCAAAAGTTTCCATTAAAGCAGAGCTAACTTCTTCTGCCATTTCCGTTATAATCATAACCCCTTTGGAACGGTCAAAACCTTCAACGATAAAGTCAATGGTTTTAAGAGCCGCCATATAGGTAATCATTGAATATAGTGGCAAAATCCAGCTGTTTAATATAATTCCGCAGATACTGTATAGTAAGACATTATATATCATAACGAAGGTGCCGACTGTAATCCCCATCTTTTTAGCAAAGATAACAGACATAACTTCAATGCCGTCAATAGCCCCGCCAAGGCGTATGGTAAGACCGCTTCCAATACCGGAAATCATTCCGCCGAACAAGGCACAGAGCAAAAGGTCATCCCCTGCAAGAGGCGATGCAATAGACACATCCATAGGAAGAATATCCGTAATAACCCATGCACAAAGAGAATATATCAATACAGCAAATAGCGAATAAATTGTAAATGCCGCCCCTTGCTTTTTAAATCCGTATAAAAACAGTGGAATATTTAAAAGAATTAAGAAAAAAGATAAGTTCAAATATTCAGGGGTTATCTGTGACAAAAGCATGGATGTTCCGGAAATTCCGCTGTCATAGAGTTTAACGGGATAAAGAAAAAGGGTTACACCAAACGCATTTATACACCCGGAGATAAATAACATAAGAAAATTTCTTAATTTCAGCTTCTTTAACTCATTTGCAAACTGCATAATAGACTCCTTTCAGAACTTAAATCTTAACATTATTCTATCAAAAAAATATGGGTTTTGCAAGAAAATCAACAAACTTTTTCATATTTGACAACGAAAACAGATGTCTTAAATTTACGCCAACACGCATAATACTTCCAAAACTGTCAAAAATAAATAAAACTATATTTGGAGGTAAGAAAAATGTTCAAACACGAGAAAATGCTTTTTCATCCTGTTGGAGTGGAAAAGCCAAACCCGCAATACG
>JAZSPE010000105.1:0-5956 GCA_045537265.1 Clostridia bacterium
AAATGATGGGTGCTGAAACATATCTTTATCTTGCTGTTGGCGAGAAGAACATTATCGCAAAGGTTAACCCAAGAACAACAGCTAAGCTTGATGAAACTATTGATATCGTATTTGATAACAATAAGATTCATATTTTTGATAAGGAAACAGAGGTTGCAATTATCAACTAATTTTAAAAGATACGCCCTTGGCTCATTTGAGCCAAGGGCTTTTTTGTTATAAAAAATCAAAATGAGGGGAAATTAAAAGCAGGAGGGATAAAAATGAACGAAATAACAAAACAAAATTTTGAGGAGTTTATAAACTCTGAAAAAACGGTTCTCATAGACTTTTGGGCGCCCTGGTGCGGATATTGCAAGCAAATTGCCCCCGTCATAGATGAAATTGCCAAGGAGATGGAGGGGGAGATTAAGGTTGGGAAGGTAAACATCGAAAAAGAACTTGACCTTGCCAATGAATTTGGAGTAAAAAGCATTCCCTATCTTGCTGTCATAAAAAACAAAGAGGTAATAAAATCGGCAGTAGGGTTTATGAATAAAAGAGAAATTTTAGAGCTTCTTCAATAAGAATATAAAATGCCCGCAGTAGAAATTTACTGTGGGCATTAAAATATTAGAAAATGTTTGCTTTTTCGGGAAAAGTATGGTAGAATAATCAAGGTATATTATTTGTAGATTTAGAGAAAGGAGAGCGCGAATATATTGAAGGTTAAATATGTTTGCGTGGAAAATAATATGGCTTTTATTATGGAAGAACTGACAGTTCGCGAAATGGAAAAAGTTCTTGGAAAAACAAAAACGGTAATTATCCCTGTGGGACTGCCTGAGCAACACGGTTTTCATTTGCCTCTCGGCACAGATATTTTAAATGCCGTAATTCCGCCTCGTATTGCAGGGGATAGATTAAATGCGGTGGTTGCTCCTTCTGTTAACTATTGTTTTTCAGGCGGAGAGCTTATGGGGACAATAAATGTCAGCCCTAACGCTTTTGGTATTTATATGTCTGAGATTTGCTCTGAGTTTATCCGTTTAGGCTTTAAAAACATAGTGATCTTATTGGGCCACGGCGGTTCGGAAAATACAGATGCTTTAAAGAGCACTTTGCAGATGCTTTTGCGCCGTGACAAAGAGAGAACAAAAGATGTTGCGATTGCTATGATGGATGTTCAGGAACTGTCTCTGACAGGTATGAAAGCTGTGGAGGAACACGACTATCACGCAGGCCTTATCGAAACCTCCAATATGATGTATTGGAGACCTGATATGGTGCGGGACGAAATCGTTCTTGATAAAGAAGAGATTGCTGAAAGCTTAAGAACGGACCCTGACTGGTATGCTCTACACGAAAAGGTGGTTGACAATCCTTTTGTAATAGAGTCGGTGCATCAAAGAGAAGAAATAAAAGTCGGCGTAATGGGCTATCCTGAAAAGGCAAATCGTGAGCTTGGAGAAAAGGTAAGCGGTGAAATAGTGGAAAGTTTAATAGATTTAGTTAATACTCTTGAAAAAAGACTTTCAAAATAAAAAATATAAAATACCCACGGGAAATTTCCAGTGGGTATTAAAATATCTAAAAATAAAAGAAATGTTTGCTTTTTCGGGAAAAGTGTGGTATAATTACTCCATATTTTAAAATTGAAAAAAGGAGACAGGTTAAAATGGATATTTTTGCATTTGTTTTATACTTTGCGGCAATGCTTGCCATAGGAGTATTTTTCTTCTTTAAATCAAAAGGAGTTACAGAAAAGGATTATTTTTTAGGCGGCAGAGCTATGGGCCCTTGGGTTACAGCGATGAGTGCTCAGGCGTCTGATATGAGCGCCTGGCTTTTGATGGGCCTCCCGGGAAGTATCCTGGCTTTTGGTTTTGGTCAGGCTTGGATTGGTATAGGTCTTGCTATCGGAACTGCGGCAAACTGGATTTTGGTTGCAAAAAGACTTCGTAAGTTTTCCAAGGCTTCTGGGGATGCAATTACTCTCCCCCAGTATCTTTCAAACCGTTTCGCATCAAAGAGCCACGCTGTTAGTATCATTTGTGCCATAGTATTTTTGGTATGCTTTACGATTTATGTTGCATCCGCATTCGTTGCAGGCTCAGATGTATTCACAACCCTCGTTCCTTCTCTTACAAAAGCAAACGCAATGATTATTTTTGCGGCAATTGTTGTTGTTTACACATTCTTGGGTGGTTTCAGAGCGGTTTGCTGGACAGACTTTTTCCAGGGCCTTTTAATGCTCGGCGCACTCTTAATCGTTCCTGTTGTTATAGGTTTTACAAGAGAGTTGGAGCCTGCTGCTCTTTCAACTGTATACAGTGGACCAAGCGGAGAAGAGTTTGAGTTTGTGGCTAACTTCTTTAATGCAAGCTGGAAAGATATTATTTCCGGTCTTGGCTGGGGACTTGGCTACTTTGGTATGCCTCATATCATCGTAAGATTTATGGCTATCAAAAAACCATCAATGGTTAAAAAGAGCGCAACAGTTGCTATTATCTGGGTTGTTCTTTCTCTTGCGGCTACAATTTTAATTGCATATCTCGGAAGAATGTTCGTATATTCAAACGGCACAGACCTTTCAGAGGTTTTACTTGCAAACGGTCAGCAGTCATTGATTTTTGTTGAGCTTGCCCGTGATGTATTCCCTGCATTTATCGCAGGTCTCTTACTTGCGGCAATAATCGCAGCATCAATGTCAACAGCAGACTCACAGCTTTTGGTTGCGGCGTCTTCCTTTGCAAGTGATTTATATAAGCCGATAATCCGTAAAAATGCTTCAAACAAAGAAATGCTCTGGGTAAGCCGCATTATCGTTTTAATTATCG
The DNA here is from genome assembly GCA_045537265.1 of Clostridia bacterium. Classification (GTDB taxonomy): domain Bacteria; phylum Bacillota; class Clostridia; order Monoglobales; family Monoglobaceae; genus SIG454. The sequence goes on from JAZSPE010000105.1 coordinate 2,820, forward strand.
CAGTAGTTGCATACTTTATTGCAAGCAGCGAAGGTGAAGCGGCGCAGGCGATTATGAACCTTGTTTCTAATGCTTGGGGTATCTTCGGTGCAGCCTTTGGCCCTGCGGTATTGCTTTCACTTTTCTGGAAGCGCTTTACATATAAGGGCGCAGTTGCTGGTATCGTAGTTGGCGCAGTAGTTGATATGGTTTGGTTGTGGCTCCCTGTTGCAGGCGGCGCAACTCTTACAGCTCTTACTGGAATATACGAAATTATTCCTGGCTTCATCCTCGGCGCAATCGCCGCAGTTGTGGTTACACTCTTTGATAAGAAACCATCTGAGGAAGTTCTTGCAATTTATAAGAAGGCAACAGATAATTCAATTGACGACTAATATAATCTATAAAATAAGGCAGTCTGTTATCAGACTGCCTTTTTATTTTTTAATTGACTTATGATAAGTTTTATTATATTATGAAAGTGGATATAATAAAATAAGGAGGCGTTTTTATGAAAAAAGCATTGATTATAAGTTTAATATTTGCAGTGATTTTCAGTGCGGTTGGTTGTGTGTCGGGAGAAACTACGAATGTTTCTTCAAAGCTTTATAAGGGAGACGGCTATTCAATTTCTATTCCGGAAAAAGGCTATCGCTATGAAAAGGACTATGATGACGGAACAATAGAAGATAAATGGGAGAACACAAAAAGAGAAGACACTGAAATCAGAGTTATAACATACAAAAATACGGATGAAAAAACAGCTCAAAGTCGGTTTTTAAGAGAGAACGAAGACTATATTTTTGAAGACTTAATGGGATATTCTCTTTGCGGAATGGAAGCAGACGGAGATACTTTATGGTTTAACTTGCATGAGGCAAACGGGAACACTTATATCGTTTCCTGGGAATATCCAAAGAATGCAACCGAGCGAACAAGGGCAGAGCTCTCTGAAATAGCGAAGACTTTTAAAACAGAATAAAATAAACCCCGAGGATTTCCTCGGGGTTTTTATTTACATATTTTTCTCGTAAAATTCTTTAATTTTCTGGAAGCTTTCGCGGCTTAAATCGTGCTCAATTTTGCAGCTGTCCTCATAAGCTGTTTCCTCGCTGACACCAAGGGAAATCAGGAGTTTTGCAATGAGGGAATGTCTTTCATAAACCATTGCTGCTATTTCTTTACCTTTTTCGGTTAAGACAATAGTGCCGTCGGCGTTCATAGTAATATATTCGTCTTCGCGAAGCCTTTTCATTGCAATAGAAATACTTGCCTTGGTGAAATTCATTTCGTTGGCAACATCGATACTTCTGACGGAGCCCATTTTCTTTGATAAGACGAAAATGGTTTCTAGATAATTTTCGGCGGATTCTTTAATTTTCATAACTTCTTACCTCATAATTTGCGAAAATAAAGATAACTTTTCTATAATTTTATCATATAAAGGGAGATTTGTCAAAGAAAAGAGGTTTTCGCAAGAGAAACAGATGAAACTTTCAAAATAAAAGGGAAGATTGATCTCCTTTTGTGAAAAATTATGAAAATGAAAAATTTGACAAAAAAACATTGACAAAAAGAGCTAGTCGTGTTAAACTAAACATGCGGTTAGTTGCAACTAACTGCGCTTTAATAATGATATGTCAAGGAGATAGATATGAATTTGCTTGAAGGGTCAGAAGGACGGGAATACATAATAAAAAGCATAGAAACCGACGATGAGGAATTAAATGCGTTTTTGTTTTCGCTCGGTTGCTATTCAGGTGAAACCATTACTGTAATAGCTTTCAGAAAAGGCGGATGTACTGTCTCAATAAAAGACGGAAGATATAGCATAGATAATCAGTTGGCAGAAGCTATAATTGTTTGATTATGGCTCTTTTGCAACTTATTTTTTGACAGATGGTTAGTTATGACTAACCCAAAGGAGCTGTTTAAGGCTTATAGGGTTCATTTCCCATCGGCTTAATACAAGGAGGAAATATAATGAGAATCGCTTTGATAGGCAACCCGAATTCCGGTAAAACCACGATGTATAATGCCTTGACCGGCCGTAGCGAAAAGGTGGGCAACTGGGCAGGGGTTACCGTTGAGAGAAAGGAACACCCCATTAAGAAAGCCTATTATAAGGGGGATGATGAGCTCATCATTGTTGACTTGCCGGGGGCTTATTCTATGTCTCCGTTTACTTCGGAAGAAAGCATCGCAAGCTCTTATGTTAAGGAAGAGAATCCCGATGTTATCATTAACATTGTGGATGCTGCCAATCTAAGCCGTAGTCTGTTTTTTACAACTCAGCTCTTAGAACTTGGCATACCGTTGGTTATTGCCCTTAATAAGAGTGATATTAACGAAAAGAAAGGCACAAAGATTGATGCGGAAAAATTGTCCGAGTGCCTTGCGTGTCCTGTAATTGAAACTGTTTCCACTTCTACCAGGGGCCTTAAAGCTGTAATTCAGGCTGCTATAAAAAAGATCGGTAAAACACAAAGGATTGTTTACTTACAGGGAAGTATTGACCTTACAAGCAAAGAAGCGGTTCAGACTGCTGACCGTAAACGGTTTGACTTTGTGAATAAAATTGTCAAAGAGGTTGAAACTCGTAAAACCTTTACCCGTGAGAGAAACTTCGGAGACAAAATTGATGATATAATTACAAATAAATGGCTGGGCATTCCCATATTTGCAGTTGTTATGTATCTTGTGTTCCAGATTTCTCAGGTATGGGTTGGGACGCCGATTGCAGACTGGCTGGTAGGATGGCTTGAAACATTCCAAGGCTTTATTGGAGAACTTTTGAGCGGCGCAAATCCCCTTCTTGGCGCAATTTTAGTTGACGGGGTTATCGGAGGGCTTGTTGCCGTTGTGGGATTCTTGCCTCTTGTTATGGTAATGTATTTCCTGATTGCCCTTTTGGAAGATTGCGGCTATATGTCAAGGGTTGCAGTAGTTCTTGACCCTATATTCAAAAGGGTTGGCCTTTCGGGGAAATCTGTAATCCCATTTGTTATTACAGTTGGCTGTGCAGTTCCCGGAATTATGGCAAGCCGCACGATCCGTAACGAGCGTGAGAGAAGAGCAACAGCCATGCTGGCTCCTTTTATGCCCTGTGGCGCTAAAATTCCTGTAATTGCTCTTTTTGCAGGTGCATTCTTTGATGA
>JAZSPE010000169.1:0-6549 GCA_045537265.1 Clostridia bacterium
CAACAATGGGCACCAACTCCTTGGCTCACAGAACGACATGGCTACGATCCGACTTTGTAACGGTGATCCCCACCAACAAGCCCTGCATACGGCAGGATTCCAACGACTCGATCTTCAAGACCAAGCGCGAAAAGTTCAACGCGATTATCGAAGATGTGGAAGAACGGCACAATGCAGGTCAGCCGGTGCTGCTGGGTACGATCTCGGTCGAAGATTCTGAAATTCTGAGCCGTATGCTCAAGCGCAAAAATCTGCCGCACCATGTGCTTAATGCTAAAAACCACCAGTCTGAAGCCGAAATCGTTGCTCAGGCAGGTCAGAAAGGCGCTGTTACAATCGCAACAAATATGGCAGGCCGAGGCACAGATATTGTTCTTGGGGGAAATTCTGAGTTTATGGCAAAAAGCGAAATGGCAAGGCTTGGCTACTCGGAAGAATTAATCGGCGAGGCAACCGCTTTTGGCGAAACAGATAACGAAGAAATAATCGAAGCGAGAAATAAATTCCGTGAACTTAACGAAAAATATAAGGCCGAAATCGCTCCACTTCAAAAGGAAGTTTTAGAGGCAGGCGGACTTTATATTATGGGCACAGAGCGCCACGAGAGCCGTCGAATTGACAACCAGCTCCGAGGCAGAAGCGGCCGTCAGGGGGATATTGGCAAATCAAGATTTTATCTCTCCTTAGAAGATGACCTTATGCGACTTTTCGCCTCTGACAGAATTGAGCGCGTTATGTCTATGGTTGGCTTTGAGGAAAGCGAAGCAATCGAGAGCCGTATGGTTACAGGCGCTATCGAAACTGCTCAGGCCCGTGTTGAGGGAAGAAACTTTGACATAAGAAAGCATGTCCTTCAATATGACGATGTGAACAACCAGCAGAGAGAAATGATTTATACTCAGCGTAATGAGGTTCTAGACGGCATCGACATAAGCGAAAGCATCCGCCGTATGACCAATCACACCTTGTCCGCAACCATTGATAAATTTACAGCGGGAGCAGATTCTGCTTATAACTGGGATATGAATGCTCTTTATGAGGGGCTTTGCGGTGTCTTCGGAGAAATTGACAAAAAAGCTCTTGAATTTGACGAGTTTACTCTTGACAGAATGACAAGTGAGTCCCTTTTTGAAAATCTTCTTCCTGTTATAGAAGAAAAATACGCCGAGAAAGAAAGTCTTTTCGGCGAGAATATGCGAGAAGTTGAGAGAGTTATCCTCCTCCGTGTTGTTGATGCAAAATGGATGGACCATATTGACAATATGGAACAGCTTCGTCAGGGCATCAACCTCCGCGCCTATGCTCAGCGTGACCCGGTTGTTGAATATAAATTTGAGGCAATGGATATGTTTGAGGAAATGATTGACGCAATCAAAGAAGAAACCGTCCGTCATTTATTCCATATTGTTCCACAGACCAAAATCGAGCGCAAAGAGGTTGCAAAACCTGTTGCTGCCAACTTTGGCGGAGACGGAACAATCGCTAAAAAGCCTGCTGTTAAGAAAGACAAAATTGGCAGAAACGACCCTTGCCCCTGCGGCAGCGGAAAGAAATACAAAAACTGCTGTCTCGGCAAAGAGGACTAACCCCACGCAACATTTTCAAAGGAAGTGATAAAGTGATACAGTTTGACGAATATCGTTTAAAACTTACAGGGATGGAAAAGGAAATCACGGATTTGAGGGATTCACTTTAACATCGAAAAAACCCAAAGTGAAATCGATGAATTAGAGAAAGAAACAACGGACGCCGACTTTTACTCCGATATGGAAAAGGCAGGGAAAGTTCTTCAAAAAATCAAGGGGCTTAAAAATAAAATTGAGAGATTTAATAAGCTTGTATCAGAGAGAGATGACCTTTTGACTCTTATTGAGCTTGCTGTGGAAGAAAATGACGAAAGCGTTCTTCCCGAAATCAAAGATGGGGTTAAAACATTTCTTTCCGACTTTGAAGAAATGAAGCTTGAAACTCTTTTCACAGGCAGATATGACAAAAACAATGCCATCTTAACCCTCCACAGCGGGGCAGGCGGAACAGAGGCTCAGGACTGGTGCGAGATGCTTTTCAGGATGTATACAATGTGGGCAGAGCGCCGTGGCTTTAAGACCTCCACCCTTGACCTTTTAGAGGGGGACGAGGCAGGAATAAAAAGTGTTACTTTCCAGATTGACGGGCTTAACGCCTATGGCTATGCAAAGTGCGAAAAAGGTGTTCACAGACTTGTGAGAATTTCTCCTTTTGACTCATCGGGAAGAAGGCATACCTCTTTTGCATCCCTTGATGTTATGCCTGAAATTGACGACGATATCGAAATCGATATCCGTGATGAAGACTTAAAGGTTGACACATACAGGGCGAGTGGAGCAGGCGGACAGCATGTCAACAAGACCGAATCCGCAATAAGAATTACCCATATTCCCACAGGGGTAATCGTTGCCTGCCAGAATGAGAGGTCCCAGCATAAAAACCGAGCAACTGCTATGAAAATGCTTAAATCAAAGCTTGTTGAGATTGCAGAGCGTGAACAAAAGGAAAAGATTGAGGACCTTAAAGGTGTTCAAAAGGAAATCGGTTGGGGAAGCCAGATTCGTTCCTATGTTTTCCACCCATATAGTATGGTTAAGGACCACAGAACGAATTTTGAAACGGGAAATACCTCCTCTGTTATGGACGGCGACCTTGACGGATTTATAAACGCATATTTAACCGCCTTATCCCGAGGCGAATTAAACCAGAACCAGTAAAGAAAGGCGAAGAGAATATGTTTGAAAAACTTTCATTTATTGAAGCAAGACACAACGAGCTTGCAGAGAAAATAAGCGACCCCGCCGTTATGGCGGATATGCCTGCTTGGCAAAAGCTCTGTAAGGAGCATTCCGATATGACTCCTATTGTTGAAAAATACAAGGAGTATAAGGCTAATAAGGCCACCATTGACGATTCCTTAGAGATGATGAACGACCCTGAAACAGACAAGGACTTTAAGGAAATGCTCAATGACGAGATTAAGACTGCAAAGGAAAATATCGCACGCATTGAAGAAGAGCTTAAAGTTCTTCTCCTGCCGAAAGACCCCAACGACGATAAGAATGTTATTATCGAAATCAGAGGCGGAGCTGGCGGTGACGAGGCTGCCCTTTTTGCAGGGGATTTATACAGAATGTATAGTATGTTCGCAGAAAGTAACCGCTGGAAGATTGAAGTTATGAATATGAACGAAATCGGCATCGGCGGTTTTAAGGAAATCTCCTTTATGGTTGAGGGGCAAGGGGCATACAGTCGTCTTAAATTCGAAAGCGGTGTGCACAGAGTTCAGCGTGTTCCCGAAACCGAATCTCAGGGCAGAATTCAGACCTCAACTGCAACTGTTGCGGTTCTTCCTGAGGCTGAAGAGGTTGACTTTGAGATTAACCCTGCTGATTTACAGATTGATACATTCCGCGCAAGCGGTGCAGGCGGTCAGCATATCAACAAGACCGAGTCTGCAATAAGAATTACACATATCCCAACAGGCGTTATCGTTGAATGTCAGGACGAACGCTCTCAGCACAAGAATAAAGACAAAGCTCTTAAAGTTCTCCGCTCCCGTCTTTATGAGGCAGAGCTTGAAAAACAGCAAAAGCAGATTGCCGCAGACAGAAAGAGTCAGGTTGGAACAGGGGACAGAAGCGAGAGAATCAGAACTTATAACTATCCTCAGGGACGAGTTACTGACCACAGAATCGGTCTTACTCTCCACCGCCTTGACGCAATAATGAACGGAGATTTAAACGAGCTTATTGATGCTCTTATCACTACTGACCAGAGTGAAAAATTAAAAATGCAACAGGAAGACTGATGTATATGGAAACCAAGTTATTAACTTCCTCCGCCGCAGATTTAGCTCTTGCGGCGGAGCTTTTACAAAACGGAAAAAGAGTTATCTTCCCAACGGAAACGGTTTATGGTCTTGGGGCAAACGCCTTGGACCCTGATGCTGTGCGATCAATTTTTGAGGCAAAGGGAAGACCCTCCGATAACCCACTTATTGTCCATATTGCTAACTTTTCTCAGGTAGAAGAAATTGCAGAGGAAATTCCCGAAAAGGCAAAACTCCTTATGGACAAGTTCTGGCCTGGGCCTCTTACCATTATCTTAAAGCGGAAAAGCATAATTCCAAACGAGGTAACGGCAGGTCTTAACACAGTAGGAATCCGTATGCCTGAAAATAAAATCGCAAGAGAGCTTTTGTCTCTTGCAGATGTTCCCGTTGCGGCGCCAAGCGCAAATATTTCGGGACGCCCAAGTCCAACTGACGCAAAATATGTTATCGAAGATATGCTGGGCAGAGTTGAGGCAATTATTGATGGGGGAGATTGCGCCGTTGGGGTTGAGTCAACTGTTATTGATATGACAAGCCCCATTCCAACAATTCTTCGCCCGGGCGGTGTTACCGCCGAAGAAATTTCCGCTCTTTTAGGGGAAGTTTTAGGTGGCAGAGAAAAGGCTGAGGACAAGGAAACTCCAAAAGCTCCTGGAATGAAATATACCCACTATGCACCCTCCGTTCCTGTCAGAATTTTAAGAGGAACAATCAGTGAAATCGAAAACTTTTTAGAAAAAAGAGAAAACGCAGGGGTTTTAACCTTTGACGAATTTAATCTTGATGCAAAAGCAAAGCAAATCTCTTTGGGGAGCATAAATAACCCAAAGGAGTGCGCCAAAAACCTCTTCCGTTCTCTTCGTGATATGGAGAAATTAGGCGTGAGCGAAATTTTTGCCCCCGAAATCGGAACTGACGGGCTTTGGTCTGCCATAAAAAACAGGCTTTATAAGTCCGCTGGTGGAAATATCATAAACGCAAACGACAAGGAAATTATTTTTGTCTGCACAGGGAACACTTGCAGAAGTCCTATGGCAGAAGGCTTTTTCAATTCCCTTCCAAACAAAGGATATTGGGGAACCTCCGCAGGAATTTTTGCCCAAAACGGACAAAAGCCAAGCGAGAACGCTGTTTCCGCTATGAAAGATATGGGGATTGATATTAAATCCCACCTCTCGAAAGGATTGACCCCTGAGGCAATAGAGAGAGCAGAACTTATTCTCACTATGACAAAGAGCCACAAAAACGCTCTTTTAGGCATCGATAATTCGCTTTCGGGAAAGGTTATGACTCTTTCAGAATTCTCTGGAGAGGACGGAGAAATCCCTGACCCATTTGGGGGAGATTTGGATACATACAGGTCCTGCGCAAAGGAAATTAAAAGGTTGGTTAAAAAGGCTTATGACAAATTATAAAATTATGGATAAGTCCCATATTGAAGAAATGGTAAAAATTGAAAAACTCTGCTTTAACAGCGGGTTTGCCGAAAAGACATTTCTTCGAGAGCTGGAAAATAAAATCGCATATTATATCGTCTCCGAAACGGACGGGGAAATCTCAGGCTACGGCGGAATATGGAATGTCTGCGGAGTGGCAGAAATTATTGATATTGCCGTCCACCCCGATTTTCGAAAACAAGGAATCGGTCAGGGGATTTTGGAAAGACTTATTGACTTTTGCAAAAAAGAAAATTGCACAGAGATTAACCTTGAAGTCCGCGAGAGCAACATTCCTGCTCAAAAGCTTTACGAAAAGCTTGACTTTATAAAAAACGGCGAAAGAAAAAATTATTATGACGGCAAAGAAACCGCCCTTCTTATGAGCCTTAAATTAAAATAAAAACCGTTGCTCCGCAACGGTTTTATTAATGCTTTTATATTTTTGACTAAAAATCATGACGCAAACCAAAATCTATATTATATTTTTCAAATATACAAACAATTTCTTCCATCGCCTCAAAATCAGAATAATCGACATTCTTTACTACACTTTGTATTTCGGTTAACACCTGTGTCGCAGTTGTATCGACAATTTGCGATGCATCAATTTCAAAATCTTTAATTTGGAATTTTACAAAATCTGTTATGTAGTTTTTTAAAAGTTCAACTTTTATGTTCATATTTTCTCTCCTAAAATATAATTATGGTACCAAATAGTATCATATCGTTAATATTATAGTACCATATGGTAACATTAAAATCAAGAGGTGGCTTTAATGTTTTTCAAACGATTATATGATTTGCGAATAGATAATGACTTAACACAAAAGCAGGTCGCTGATTATCTTTTGTGTAACCGACAAGTTTATTCACGATACGAAAGGGGTTTGCGTGAAATACCTGTTTCAATGCTGATAAAACTTGCAGATTTATATAAAACCTCAGTTGATTATATTTTAGGCAAAACAGATGAAATTAAGCCAAGATAGAAAAAGAAGATACATCATAATGATGTATCTTCTTTTTTGTAAGAGCATAACGGTTTAGCCAACATATAAAAACAGGCTTTGCATACGCAAAGCTTCGTTAGCTTCTTCCTTATTCACTATTCCTTATTACTTTCCAAAAATCGACAAGGCTTTTTAGGGAATAGCGAAGAGGAACGAGCTATAAGCATATTAAATAAAATCGTGTAAAGAAAAAATAGACCGCGTATCTACGCGGTCTGTTTGCATTTGGTGGAGGCGA
>JAZSPE010000130.1:0-2832 GCA_045537265.1 Clostridia bacterium
CGGAGAAACGGCAGACGATATTATGGAGTTTAATGCTGAAGAATTCGTTAAGGCAATAGTTGAATAAGAAAAAGCACCGCTTATGCGGTGCTTTAATTTTTAAATTGTAAGACTATCAATTTCGGAGAAGCTTCTTTGGGCAAACATTGCGGCTTTTTCTTTTTTGTCTTTAATCCTCATTCCCAAATCTTCAAAAATTCCGAAGTTGACATTCATAGGTTGGAAGTTTGCAACCGAGCCGGTTGAAATATAATTTGAAAGAGCTCCCAAGGCGGTTTTGCTGCTAAAAACAACTTCGTCTTTTCCCAAAAGCTTTCTTGCAATATTTATTCCTGCAACCATTCCCGAAGAGGCAGATTCGATGTATCCCTCAACCCCGGTAATCTGCCCTGTAAAGTAAATTTTGGGGTATTTTCGCATAGAATAAGTGTTTGTAAGCAAATCTGGCGAGTTTATATAGGTATTTCTGTGCATAACGCCATAACGGACAAATTCCGCATTTTCAAGGCCGGGAATCATACTGAAAACTCGTTTTTGCTCGCCGAACTTCAAGTGGGTCTGAAAGCCAACAATGTTAAAGAGAGTTCCGTCTGCGTTATCTTGCCTTAATTGGACAACTGCATAAGGTCTGCTGTCATCGTGAGGGTTTGTAAGGCCAACCGGTTTAAGAGGGCCATAACGCATAGTGTCCTCTCCACGACCTGCCATTATTTCAATTGGCATACACCCTTCAAAAACATTAGGGTTATCAATATCCTCGTGAAGTGGTGCCGCCTCAGCCTTTATAAGCTCATTCCAAAAGGCGAGATACTGTTCTTTATCCATAGGGCAGTTTATATAGTCATCTCCGCCTTTGCCGTATCTTGCTCCGCGAAAAGCTTTGCTCATATCAATACTTTCATAGGAAACAATAGGAGCCGCTGCATCAAAGAAATGAAGATATTCTTGTCCTGTAAGCCTCTTAATTTCGGGAATTATTCCGTCTGAGGCAAGAGGACCGGCGGCAATTACCGTGTATTCGTTTTCGTTAATTTCGGTAATTTCCCCTGATTTTATGGTTATTTTAGGGTTATTTTTAATCTTCTCGGTTATCATTTTGGAAAAGCCATCTCGGTCAACAGCCAAAGCTCCCCCTGCGGGAACTTTTGTGGCATCGGCGCATTCCATAATTAAAGAGCCAACCTTTCGCATCTCTTCTTTTAAAAGGCCAACGGCATTTGCAATTCCGTCTGCACGAAGGGAGTTGCTGCAAACAAGCTCGGCAAAATCAGGACTTTTGTGGGCAGGACTGTATTTTTGAGGCTTCATTTCCCAAAGCTCAACCTCGACTCCTTGCTTTGCAATTTGCCATGCCGCTTCGCATCCGGCAAGACCGGCTCCGATTACTTTTATTTTCATAATATTTTCTCCTTAAAGGGTTTTTCGACAAAATATTGGACTTTTGTATTTATTTGTGATATATTAAATTTATAACAGTATATCACATTTTTTGGATATAAGCAAGAATAAGAGGATATAAAATGAGAGGTCCCTGGAAAAATTTATATAAAGTTAAACTTAATAGGGTTAGTGGCGGAGATATTATCTGCGAAAACTGTAATAATGTTTTGGGCCATATTGAGCCAATGAATTATTCTTACATAAAGATCGCCTTTGTCTGCAAATGTAAAAATATTGTAAAGGCTGAGCTTTACAGAGGTAAACGCCCGACGCTTACGCATCCTGGCAGAAAACTTTATAACAAAGATGGAAAATATATTTGCCAAAGCTGTGAAACGCCGTTGTTTTCTGTTAATGAAGAAAACTGCATAAGCTTTGCTTTTAATGCGGTTTGCAAATGCGGGGTTGAATATGATGCTAAATTCAAGGATAAATGGCAAGACTTAGATTAAAATATTGCATTTTATATTCAATTGGTATATAATAATAAAAAGCCTAAAAAGAGGAGAGGTGAGGAAATGGATGTTCTTACAGTAAATCCTGGGATGCTTCGCAAGATTGTTGATTTTGATAAGTTTAAAAGCGAGGAGGAGAAGGATCTTTTTGCAAGCCTTTTCCTTGTGGCAGGTGCCATTGGAAATGAAGTTTCCTGCCAAAACATCGGATTTTTGGGCGAAAAAAGTTCTAAAATAATAGAAATTATAAAAAGTGTTGGCGGAGAAATAGAAGAAAAAGAGGGCTTTTTAAGAGCTAAGAAAAATGCCAATATGCGAGGAGCAAACATTTCTTGCACAGGGTATGAAGATGTTCTTCCGTTTATAGCTCTGCTTTGTGCTTTTTGTATAGGGAAAAGCAGACTTACAGGCGTTAAGAATACGAAATATGTGTCGTTGCTCAGAGGAATAGCCTCGGAGTTTTCTCACTTAGGCATTTACACCGAACAAACCGCAGACGGACTGATTATTCACGGCGGACAAGTTCTAAGAGGCGACGGTGCATATGTGTGGAATAATGCCCCCCTTGCTATGGCTCTTTTAATAGGTGCCTCCCGAAGCGAAGGAGAAATGCGAATCTGTGGTATTTTGGAAATAGAAGAAGATAAAAGTTTTCAAAAACTTTTAAAACTTATGATAGGAGATTAAATATGAAAATAATGGTAATAAACGGACCTAACCTTAATATGCTTGGAATCCGGGAACCTGAGATATACGGAGATAAAACCTTTGCGGATTTGGAAAATATGATAGAAGAGCATGGAAAAGAAAAGGGTATTGAAATAACTTCTCTCCAAAGCAATTCCGAGGGAGAAATAATAGATTATATTCATTATGCTTACGGAAATTATGACGGAATAGTTATAAACCCGGGGGCATACACCCATTATAGCTATGC
>JAZSPE010000226.1:0-3739 GCA_045537265.1 Clostridia bacterium
TCACCTTCAGCAAGAACATCTTCGTATTCATTGGAAGTGTAAACGTCGATAGCATTATCACGGTCAGGACGACGGATGCCGTCAACAAACTGAAGACCGAGCACCTTCGGATGCTGTCTTAAATACCACTTATCAGCCTTGTCGCCTGCGAGACGAGTGCAATGGATACGGCTCTGCTGACCTGCGCCAACACCGATAGCCTGACCGTCCTTAACATAGCAAACAGAGTTGGACTGAGTATACTTGAGAGTGATAAGTGCAACAATAAGGTCGATCTTTGCCTTTTCGGGGATAACCTTATTATCGGTAACAACGTTCTCTAAAAGAGCTGCGTCAATTTTGAAGTTATTTCTGCCCTGCTGGAATGTAATTCCATAAACCTGCTTCTTTTCAATTTCGTCAGGAATGAAATTCGGGTCAATCTTAACGATGTTGTAAGTGCCCTTTCTCTTTTCCTTTAAGATTTCAAGAGCTTCAGGGTCGTAATCAGGAGCGATAACCCCGTCTGAAACCTCTCTTTTAATAAGCTTTGCGGTGGTAACATCGCATTTGTGAGAAAGAGCAATCCAGTCCCCGAAAGAGCTCATTCTGTCTGTGCCTCTGGCTCTTGCATAAGCTGTTGCAAGAGGAGATTCATCAAGACCCTCAATATCGTCAACCCAGCAAGCCTTTTTAAGAGTATCGCTCATTGGGATACCAACAGCCGCTGAGGTGGGGCTTACATGCTTAAAAGATGTTGCGGTTTCAATTCCGCCAAGAGCTGTGCTGAGCTCCTTAACTAACTGCCAGCTGTTAAAAGCGTCAAGAAAGTTTATATACCCAGGTCTTCCGCTTAAAATTTCAATAGGAAGAGCGCTTCCGTCTTCCATATAAATTTTCGCGGGTTTCTGGTTAGGGTTACATCCGTATTTAAGTTCAAATTCCTGCATTTTTATCTCCTCCTATTTATTCTTGTTGATAAGGCGGTTTTCTTCCTCGCCTGTTTCAAGGTTTATATAGCGAACATAAAGGGAAATCTTGTTCTGCTCATTAAGATTTGTCCAAATACCATTTGTGAAATCATCAATATCGTTTGGAATTGCAACTCTTTCAGGCTCTCCGCAGAATGTTGGGATTGGGTTTCCATCACAGATATAGGTGTGGAGGAAATGTCCAAGACCATTTAAAGGAGAATATTCATAGTGGTATCTGTTGCAAGCTGTTCCTTCGGCGTCTGCGCTCTTTAAAATGCTCATTTCGTATGTAAAGTCAGGCTTATCGAAAGTGAACATAGCGGAAATTCTCGGTGTGAAGTTAGGAGCGTCAGGCTCAAATTCACGAGTTGTAAGAGCTTCTTTAAAAGTCTTGTCCTCTTTAACGAAGTCATAGATTGTATCTGTCTGGTCTCCGTTTGTAACGATGAGCTTGTTATCAAAAACTCGGACAGGGGAATAGATAATAAGGCTTGGGTCTTCCACTTTTGATGCATCAAATGGGTGGATTATAACCTCGCTGCCGTCTTCGATAAAGATACGGTTACGGCTGTTTTCTGATCGCCCCATAATGAAGTAAGCAAAAACGGCGCTTTTCCCGTCCTCACTCTTTCCGCAGATAATACCTCTGCCTGCGTAAGAATTATTTTTAAGTAAATCTTCGATTTTGTTGATTTCGTAAATATTCATTTTTTTATCTCCAATTATTTTTTATTTTTAACAAGTCTTTTTGCGACCATTTCTGTTGCAAGAGGAAGTATCTTCCATTCCGCGTGGCGCATAACTCTCATTTGGAGAGACTCAGGGGTGTCGTTTCTTGAAATGTTAACTGCCTTTTGCAAGATTATCTCTCCGCCGTCAGGAATTTCGTTTACATAGTGGACTGTTGCCCCCGTAACCTTAACCCCGTAGGAAAGAGCCGCCTCGTGAACTTTAAGTCCGTAAAAACCTTCTCCGCAAAATGACGGGATAAGGGACGGATGAACATTTATAATCCTCTTTTCATATTCCTTTATAAAGTTCTCACTGAGGATACTCATAAAGCCTGCAAGAACAATAAAATCTATTTCGTTTTCTTTAAGGTGGTGCAAAATTTTCTCTTCAAATTCGGCTTGGGAGGAGCAGTCCTTTTTGGAAACGATAACCGAAAGAATGTTGTTTTCTTCGGCGCGTGTTAAGGCGTAGGCATCCTTGTTGCTTGAAACAACAAGAGAAATCTCTCCGTGCTTTATAACTCCGCTTTTCTGGGCGTCAATAAGCGCTTGAAGATTTGTTCCTCCTCCTGAAACCAAAACTGCAATTTTAGCTTTTAGCATATTATAACCTTATCCTCCGATTTAACGATTTCCCCGATGATGTATGCGTCTTCTCCGTTTTCTTTAAGAGTTTTAAGAGCAGTTTCTGCCTCTTCTGCACTAACAACAATGCTCATTCCAACCCCCATATTAAAGGTGTTGAACATATCTCTTTCGGAAATGTTTCCTGTCTTTGCGATAAGGTCAAAAATCGGAAGAACCCGGATTGCGCTCTTGTCGATTTTTGCGCCAAAGCCATCAGGAAGACTTCTTGGAATGTTTTCATAGAAGCCACCGCCTGTTATATGGGAAACAGCCTTAACTGTAACCTTTTCAAAAAGGGCAAGCATTGGCTTAACATAAATCTTTGTTGGTGTTAAAAGAGTTTCAAGAATTGATTTTCCATTAAGCTCCGCAACAGGAGATTTAATGTCTGCGTTTTCAATATCGAAAACCTTGCGGACTAAAGAAAATCCGTTTGAATGAACGCCTGATGATGGAAGACCGATGATTACATCCCCCTCTTTAACGGTAGAATTGTCTAAAACCTTTGATTTATCAACAACGCCCACAGAAAAGCCTGCTAAATCGTATTCGTCTATTGGGTAAAAGCCTGGCATTTCAGCAGTTTCTCCGCCGATTAAAGCACAGCCTGACTGAACACAGCCCTCTGCAATTCCTGAAACGATGTCAGCAATTTTTTCGGGAACATTCTTTCCGCAAGCGATATAATCAAGGAAGAAAAGTGGCTTTGCGCCTACACAGATAATATCGTTAACACACATAGCAACACAGTCAATACCAACTGTGTTATGTTTGTCGGATAAGAAAGCAAGTTTAAGCTTTGTTCCAACCCCGTCTGTTCCGCTTACCAAAACAGGCTTAGTAATTCCTGTCATATCAAGTTCAAAAAGGCCACCGAAACCGCCGATGTCGGTAGTTTTTCCGTTTGCCATAGTTTTTGCAATATGCTGTTTCATAAGTTCAACGGCTCTGTATCCCGCTGTAATATCAACGCCTGCCGCTGCATAACTTTCGCTGTAACTTTTCATAAGATTTTAGTATCCTTTCTGTATTTATTCTTTACCTGACCAACAATAGGTGCATAATTTGCAAGGCTCAATCCCTATTGCCTCGACAATTCCCTCTAAGGATTGGAATTCTAATGAATCGAAGTGAAGCTTCTCGCAAATGGTTTTGCGAAGGTTTTTGCCTCTCTCTGTTTTAGAGTCGCTGTATTCCTCAATATGCTTAAAACCTTCTTCCCCTTCAAGCTCCATAATAACCTGACGGGCGATAAGCTCCATATCGCTTGTTGCACGGGAGAAGTTAAGGTATTTACAACCATACATAATAGGCGGACAAGCGGAGCGCATATGAACGGATTTTGCTCCGTTCTCATAAAGAAAGTCAACGGTTTCTTTAAGCTGAGTTCCTCTTACAATTGAGTCATCAACAAAAAGAAGATTTTTA
>JAZSPE010000127.1:0-1933 GCA_045537265.1 Clostridia bacterium
GAGCTTCTCAATATGGCGGCGGAAATTGAGGGCCACGGGGACAATGTTACCCCTGCGGTTTTCGGCGGTTTCTGCGAAGTCGGAGGCCAAGCGCTTAGGAAGACAACAATGGGCACCAACTCCTTGGCTCACAGAACGACATGACTACGATCCGACTTCTTTTGGAAAACCCCTTTGGCAAAGAGGAGCTTCTCAATATGGCGGCGGAAATTGAGGGCCACGGGGACAATGTTACCCCTGCGGTTTTCGGCGGTTTCTGCGTCAATGTGCCATCAAAGCATAAGATAAATTATATTTCTACCCCCGTTAAAGATGATTTGGAATTTGCAACTTTCATTCCTGATTTCTTTTTGCAGACCAAAAAGTCAAGGGCGGCACTTCCTGAAAAAGTTTTCCATAAGGATGCGGTGTTTAATTTAGGGCGGAGCGCTCTTTTAACCGCCAGCATTATTTCGGGGAATTACGAAAATATAAGAGTTTCTATGGGAGACAGACTCCATCAGGATTACAGAAAGAAATTTATTCCCGGAATGGGAGAAATATTTGATTTGTGTTATAATAACAAAGCTCTCGGAGTTTATCTGAGCGGCGCGGGGCCAACCATTATCGGAATTTTAAACGGCAGAGCCTCTGCTTTTTCCGAAAAGGCAACCCCTGTTTTAAATAAAAAAATGAAAAATTGGCATCTTAGTATTCTTAAAGCGGATAATGAGGGTGCTGTTATATTAGGAGGTTTTTAAATGTCCATTATTGTTCAGAAATTTGGCGGCAGCTCAGTTGCGGATGCGGCAAAGGTTTTAAATGTTGCATCAAGAGTTGTTGAGACCTACAAGGAAGGCAACGATGTGGTGGTTGTTGTAAGTGCTCAGGGCGATACAACAGATGACTTAATTGATAAGGCGAAAGAGATAAATCCAAATGCCTCAAAGCGTGAAATGGATATGCTTTTATCAAGCGGCGAGCAGATTTCAATTGCTCTTCTTGCTATGGCTATCGAAAAGCTTGGATGCCCTGTAATTTCTCTTACAGGCTGGCAGGCAGGGTTTAAAACAAACTCAAATTATTCTAACGCCCGTATTGATAAAATCGACACAGAAAGACTTATGTCTGAGCTTGACAAGAAGAAAATTGTTATTGTTGCAGGCTTCCAGGGCGTTAACAGATATGATGATATAACAACCTTAGGCCGTGGCGGAAGCGACACATCTGCCGTTGCAATTGCATCTGCAATCCATGCAGACAAGTGCGAGATTTACACAGATGTTGACGGGGTTTATACAGCAGACCCCCGTATAGTTAAGAATGCTCAGAAGCTTGATGAAATTACTTATGACGAGATGCTTGAACTTGCAAGTCTCGGCGCTAATGTGCTTCACAACCGCTCAGTTGAAATGGCGAAAAAATATAATACCCGTCTGGAAGTTAAGTCAAGTTTTGAAAAGATAGACGGAACAGTTGTCAAGGAGGTTATTAAGATGGAAAAAATGTTAATCAGAGGCGTTGCCCGTGATAATGATGTTGCAAGTATTTCAATAGTTGGTGTTCCTGATACACCTGGTATTGCATTTAGAGTGTTCTCTTATCTTTCAAAGAAAGGCATCAATGTTGATGTTATCTTGCAGACAATCGGCAGAGAGAATAAGAAAGATATTTCTTTCACAGTTCAAAAGGCTCATCTTGAAGAAGCAATCGCTACATTAGAGGCTGAAAAGGACAATCTCGATTTTGAAACAATCAAGCACAGAGAAGATTTAAGCAAGGTTTCAATCGTTGGCGCAGGTATGGAAACGCATCCTGGTGTTGCATCTAAAATGTTTGAAGCTCTTTATGATGCAGGTATTAACATTCAGATGATTTCTACTAGTGAAATTAAAATCTCTGTATTGATAGACGTTGACGAAGCTGACCGCGCTGTTGCCGCTGTTCACGATGC
>JAZSPE010000033.1:0-6557 GCA_045537265.1 Clostridia bacterium
GATTTTTAAACCCCATTATAGCAGGAGGGGCGATGGCACTTAGCTCTGTCTCTGTTGTAAGTAATTCTCTTCTTCTTAAAAGGAAGAACATAAAACGGACATAAAAGACAAGAATATGTCCTTTCTAAACCTTGTTTTAAAAGCCTCTTTTGGTATAATTAAGTTAGATTATACCGAAAGGGGCTAAAATTATGAACAATTTATTTTCATTAGAAGGTAAAACCATAATCTTTACAGGCGGAGCCGGAAACTTAGGACGCACAATGGTTAAGGCGCTACTTGAATATGGCGCAAATGTTGCTGTTCCTGATATTGCGGACCGCTTTGACGAAAGCTTTGATGAATATAAGAAAAACGGAAAAATCTTCTTTGTTGAGACAGATTTATCCAAGACAGAGAGCATCAAGGAATGCTTTAAGACCGTTTTTGAAAAATACGGTGCAATCAATGTTTTGGTTAACTGTGCAGCTTACGGCGGTGGTGCAGGTGGAAAGGGCGCTGAACACAGAATAGACTTTATTGAAGATAGCCTTTGGGAAGGCGGAATTGACGGAACACTTAATGTTTCCTTCCGCTGTATGCGCGAGGTTCTCCCTTACTTTGATAAAATCGGTGGCGGAAACATTATAAACTTCGGCTCAATGTATGGTCTTTCTGCTCCTGACTTTACCATTTATGAAGGAAAAGGTATCCCCAGCCCTCCGTTCTATGGTGCAGGGAAAGCAGGTCTTTTACAGCTTACAAGATACTCAGCTTCCGCACTCGCCGGCAGAAACATCAGGGTTAACAGCCTTTCTCCGGGGCCATTCCCGAATATAACTCCAAATACGGATATGGAATTTATAGAGCGTCTTTCCAACAAGACAATGCTTAAAAGAACAGGAAATCCTGAAGAATTAAACGGAGCTATCGTTTTCCTTTGCTCCGACGCATCCTCTTATATGACAGGGGAAAACATTACCGTTGACGGCGGTATGACACACTTTGTATAATATAAAAAGGTCAGGCAATTATGCCTGACCTTTTAATTTTTTAATTTCTTCTTCATCGGGGGTTACATAAACTGTGTTATAGTTATCATAAATTACAAATCCAGGTTTTGCCCCTGATGGCTTTTTAACATTCTTAACCGCTGTATAGTCAACGGGGACCTGAGAGCCATCTCTTCCTTTGCTGTAATATGCCGCAATCCTTGCCGCCTCTAAAATAGTTTGGTCGGGGACTTCACTTTTCCCCTCGGTTCTTATAATGGTATGAGAGCCGGGGATATTTTTCGTATGAAGCCATATATCAGTTGAAAACGCCGTTTTAATTGTCAGCGTATCGTTTTGATGATTATTCTTTCCCACCAAAATCTTATATCCGTCCCCCGAAACAAACTCCATGGGGGCAGTTTTTTTATTGAATTTGCTCTTTTTGTTGTTCACTTTGGGGATATATCCCTGACTTCCAAGTTCTTCTTTAATCTCGGCAATATCAGCAGGACTTTCCGCCCTTAAAACCGATTCCAAAACAGTTTCAAGATAATTAAGCTCTTCTCGTGTCTCTTTTATCTGCTCAGTTGAATAGCTTTCCGTGGTTTTTGCCTTTGTATAAAGCTTATAATATCTCTGGGCATTTCCTGAGGGAGAGAGGTCCTCTTTAAGAGGGATTGTTACACTCTGAGGCGGATTTTCATAGTAATTCTCCACCTGAATTTCCTTTGCTCCGCTTTTCATCAGATACATATTCGCCGTGAGCAAATCTCCGTAAATCTTATATTTGTCCCTGTTTTTTGCCTTTCTTAAATTATCCTCATGGATTGCGATTTTCTTTCGGCACCGCTCAATGTTATTATTGATAATCTTAACGATATGGGCACTTCTCTGGCTTAAATGCTCTGACTCACCGCGGAGGGCATAGAAATCGTCAACCGCCTCACTTACGCCATTATATTTCCGAATCTCGCTCCCCTCATACTGAGTTAAATTAACAAGGGAAAAGGCAACGGGTTTCTTCCCTGAAATATCAAAGGCAACAGTTGGGGTTTCTTCGCCGTTTTTAACGCCGCAGAAGAAATCATAAACCGCCTCGGCGTATGCCGAAATATCAAGCTGAGAGAGCATTAAGGCTGTGCTTTTTGAAAAACGATATAAAATTTCTCTTGAAACCAAAGGGCTTACCCCGAAGAAAATGTCAACCAATGCTTTGTCTGCCGAAAAATCTTTTGGAAGACTTAAAAGTCTTTCTAAGATTTCTTCCTTTTCGGCATTAAGAGGGTTTATTTTATTCTGTGCAGGGGGTTTTTCATAGAAAAAGCCTGGGAGCACCTGACGAACCTGCGAAACAGTTAAGTCAATATGCTTGATACTGTCGATGATTTTGCCGTCGCTTCCCACCAAAATTATGTTGCTGTGTCTGCTCATAATTTCGATAATGAGGGTTTTAACTGTTAAATCCCCAAGCTCAGTATAGCTTTCCACCCCGATTTTGATTATGCGGTCGAAGCCTTCCTGAGAAATGGAGACAATCTTTCCCCCAACCAGATGCTTTCGCATTATCATACAGAAAAGAGGCGCAGTTATAGGGTTTTCCTTTTTGCTCTTTGTAAAATGCGCTCTCGCATTTGAGGCGCTGGCAGATAAAAGGACCTTAAAATTATCCTCAAAAGTCCTTATTTGCAGAATGATTTCATCCCTCTCCGGCTGATAAACCTGATTTATTTTTCCGCCCAATATTTTGTTTTCAAATTCGTTGGCAATGCCATAGGAAAAAAGCCCGTCAAATGACATATTTATATCTCCAAAATTCTTTATTTTTAAGCCATAAATCAATTATACAATATTTTCATTAAAATTTCAAATATTATTTGCATTTTCCGAAAATTTGTGATATAATTTATGTTGAATAATTACGAGGGTTAACCACCCTTCATAAACAGAAAGGTTTTGAGTTAAAATGCTTAAAAGTATGACAGGTTTCGGAAGAGCGGAAATGGTCATTGAAGGCTTTACGGTTTCCGTCCAAATAAGATCCGTTAACCACAGATATATGGATATTGCACTCCGAATCCCAAGGTTTTATAACTTTTTAGAGGACAAGATTCGCCAGAAGACCGCCGAGTATATCTCCCGCGGGAAAATTGAGATTTCTGTTTCCTTAAAGGAACAGGAAGGGGACGACAGAGTTATAACCTTAAACCGTCCTTTAGCGGAAAACTACATCGAGGTTTTAAAAGAGCTTGCTTCTCTTGGGGTTGAGGACGACATCAAGGTTTCAACCGTTGCAAGATATAACGATATTTTCAGCGTTGAATATAAAGAAATCGACGAAGACAAGATGTTTGAAATTATAAACACCGCTTTATCCTCCGCTTTTTCTGAATTTAACAATATGCGCGCCGAAGAGGGCGAAAGACTCGAAAAGGACATCCTCTTCCATCTTGACAATATCGCAAACGAGCTTACAAAGATTGAGGAGCAGTCTCCCCAGACCGTTAAGCTTTACAGAGAGAATCTTGAAAACAAGATGAGAGAGCTTTTAGGGGATGCCAAGGTTGACGAAACCCGTCTTATTACAGAAACCGCTATCTTTGCGGACAAGGTTGCAATTGACGAAGAAACTGTTCGTTTAAGAAGCCACATTAAGGCCTTTAAGAGTGCTCTCAATACTGATAAGCCTATCGGTAAAAAGCTTGATTTTATCATTCAGGAAATGAACCGTGAAACAAACACAATCGGCTCTAAGGCAAACGACATTGAAATCGCTTCAATGGTTGTTGAGATTAAGTCAGAGATTGAGAAAATCAGAGAACAAATTCAGAACATTGAATAATCTGTTAAAAGGAAGGTTAAGTTTATGAATCTTATAAATATTGGATTTGGCAATATCGTCTCGGGAAACCGTGTTGTTGCAATAGTAAGCCCTGAATCCGCTCCTATTAAGCGTATTATTCAGGAAGCAAGGGACAAGGGACTTTTAATTGACGCAAGCTGCGGAAGACGCACCCGTGCGGTTTTGATTACCGACAGCGACCACGTTATCCTTTCTGCTATCCAGACAGAAACTATTGCAGGAAGAGCAAGCCGTGACGAAGATATTATAGCAGTTGAAGAAAACGATACTGAAAAGGACGAGGACTATGACAACAAGTAAAAAAGGTCTCCTTTATGTCATCTCCGGTCCATCCGGTGTTGGCAAGGGAACAATCTGCAAAGAAATTATTAAGAGAAATCCATCTATTTCCATTTCTATTTCCGCAACCACGCGAAAAATGCGGGATGAGGATATTGAAGGAGTTACATATTATTTCAAAACCATAGCTGAGTTTGAAGAAATGATTGAAAATAACTCTCTTTTGGAATGGACAAACTATAACGGGAATTATTATGGAACTCCCGTTGCCCCCGTTAAAGAAGCTTTAAGCGAGGGCAAAGATTTCATCCTTGAAATTGAGGTTGAAGGGGCTCTTAATGTTAAGAAGATTTTCCCTGATGCGGTTTTGATTTTTGTTGACGCTCCCTCACTCTCTGACCTTGAAAAGAGGCTTAAAGGCAGGGGAAGCGAAACTGATGAGACTTTAAAGGCTCGTATAAACCGTGCAAAAGAAGAGCTTTTGCTTAAAGATAAATATGATTATGTTGTTGTAAATAATACTCTTGAAACCGCAGTTTCAGAGATTGAAAATATTATAAAAGGAGAATAAACTATTATGATGATTTATCCACCCGTTACAGAACTTATTAAAAAGGCAGGGAGCAGATATACTCTCGTTATTGAAACAGCAAAAAGAGCAAGACAGCTTTCCCAAGGGGCTCTTCCTCTTACAGACGCTAAAAGCTCAAAGGATGTTACAATAGCAGCAAATGAAATCTATGAGGGCAAGATTGCCTGTGATAAAGGAAACTACACCGTTTAGTTAATCTCGGACTGCCCTTTTTGAAAAATGGGCAGTCCGCTTCGGTTTAAGAAAGGATATGATTTTATGCCTCTTACAGGTAAAAATGTTCTTATTGGCGTTACAGGCGGAATCTCAATTTATAAAACTCTTGATGTTATTTCCGCTTTAAATAAGCTTGGGGCAAATGTTAAGGTTATGATGACTGAGTCAGCGGCAGAATTTGTTTCGCCAATGACCTTTGAGGCTATGTCCAAAAACCCAGTTTATACCTCTCTCTTTGAAAAGAAAAACGCTTGGAGAATTCCCCATATTTCTCTTTCCAAAGAGGCAGACCTTATCGCAATCATCCCTGCAACCGCCAACATCATAGGCAAAATTGCAGGCGGAATAGCGGATGACATTGTTTCAACAACAGTTGTTGCCGCAACCTCCCCCGTTATGATTGCGCCTGCAATGAATACCAATATGTATCATAACCCTGTAACCCAGAGGAACATTGAAACTCTCAAAGACCTTGGCTATTTATTTATAACCCCAACCTCAGGCGTTCTTGCCTGCGGAGATATCGGAGACGGAAAGCTTGCCTCTGTGGAAACAATTGTTGAGGCAATAAAAGGCCAGCTTCTCTATCCCGAAAAAGACCTTTTGGGGAAAAAGATTTTAGTTACCGCAGGGCCAACACAGGAAGCAATTGACCCTGTCCGCTATATAACAAATCATTCCAGCGGAAAGATGGGTTATGCACTTGCTAAGGCGGCTCTTTTAAGAGGAGCAGAGGTTACTCTTATTTCAGGGCCAGTTAATCTTACGCCACCTGCTGAGGCAGAGATTATAAACATAACTTCCGCACAAGAAATGTATGACGCGGTTATGGAGAACGCTCCAAAATGCGATATTATCATAAAGGCGGCGGCAGTTGCGGATTATCGCCCTGAAACCACTGCCGAAAATAAAATCAAAAAGGGCGGGGAGTTATCAATTCCTCTTTCTCAGAATCCTGACATTTTAAAAAGTCTTGGAGAGAAATTCGGTGGAGAAAAAATCCTTATTGGTTTTTGCATGGAAACTGAAAACCTTATGGAAAATGCAAGTAAAAAGCTTAAATCCAAAAACCTTGATTTTATCGTTGCAAACAGCTTAAACGAAGAAGGGGCAGGATTTAAGGGCGACACAAATATTGTTACGATTATAGATAAATCGGGAAATAAGACCGATATTCCTCTCTCACAAAAAGAGGAAATCGCCAATAAAATTTTAGACAGGATTAAATAATAAAATGATTGCCAAAGTTATTTTAAACAACCGTCAGCATAATATCGACCAATGCTTTGACTACGAAATTCCTTCCGATATGGAAGTTACAGCAGGATGCAGAGTTGAGGTCCCATTCGGCCGTGGAAACTTTTTCGCACGGGGTATTGTTGTGGAAATAACAAAGAGCAGTCAGCTTGAAAACCTTAAAAAAATCAGAAAAGTTCTTGATAAAGAGCCTTTTGTTTCGGAAGAAATTTTAAAACTCTGCCTTTGGGTAAAGGAAAAATATTTCTGCTCATTTTATCAGGCTCTTCGCCTTTTTCTTCCGCCGGGACTTGAAAGCGGAGCCCGCGAAAAAACCGCCCGATATGCTGAGCTTAAAATAAGCGAAGAGGAGGCTTTATCCCTTGCAGAAGAAATGCTT
>JAZSPE010000112.1:0-4917 GCA_045537265.1 Clostridia bacterium
CAGATGCCATAGCAGCAGAGTGTGTCATACCGCTACAACCAACTGTTTCAACGAGAGCTTCCTGAATAATACCCTCTTTAACATTTAAAGTGAGCTTACAGGTTCCCTGCTGAGGAGCACACCAACCAATACCGTGAGTAAGACCGGAGATGTCCTTAACTTCTTTTGCCTGTGTCCATTTTCCTTCTTGTGGGATTGGCGCCGGACCGTGGTTAGCACCTTTCGCGAGAGGACACATCATTTCAACTTCAGCTGAATATTTCATAAATATTCGCCCCTTTCAACAATGTATTTTAATTTAATTATGTTACAATTTTAACCAACAAATATAATACCATAAAAACCCCCTTTTGTCAACAAACTTTTCCCCTAAAATCAACGAAAAAAAGAGTGCAAAGAGGCACTCTTTTTTATAGTTATTTATTGATTATTTTTTCTCCGTCAAAAACGATTATGCCGTGGCCACTGCCCAAAGGCTTGCCTGCCTTTATGCGATTTATGAATTTTCTTTGAAGTGAGGTGTCAGTTGGTAATTTATCAACTGGGGTGCTCTCGTCAAGTGTTGAGAAAATCCATCTGTAAATGGGGTAAGGAGTATCATCTTCCTGGTCTATAACATCAAACAAGTCGTAAAAGGCTTGAAGATTTGAGCCCTCGCTGAAAATGTCGCCGGAATATGGCGAATAAAGCATCCAGGTGCTGCAAAAAATAATCATATTTCCCTCGCATTTATAGAACTCATACGCTTTTTTAAATGAGTCTATAACAAGCTCTCTTGTAAGTGGCCCTGCTGACGGGATATGAAGCTCGTAAATCCTGTCTCCTTTTTTAACGAAGTCTTTATAGGAATCACGCTTAAATTCCTTTGCGGCATATTCAAGACGGCCGATTCTGAAAATGTATGGGTCAAAAATGCCTTTATACCAACCGGGAACATCAACCCCATAAACGCCATAAAGCTTTTTGCATTCAATTGCCTTGACGGAGATGTCTTCCAAAGAGGCAAAACAAATTTCTTCGTCTATCCCTAGCTTTGCATATTTATCGGGAAGCCCCTTTGCACACTCAATATAGAAGGCAAGATAAGCGGAATAGATATGCTCGTCAAGTTCCTTCGAGAGCCACTCCATATATGCTCCTGTTTCAAAAGCAAAAGGGTCAGCAAGGTATTCTTTGACTGAACTTTCAAAGACCTCTTTAAGCTCTGGATTTTTGGCTATTTTATCAAACATTTTGAAAATACTGTCCCAAACCTCAGCGGGCATTGAGATTTTTCTAAGCAGGCTTTCCATAACAAACATTCCTTTTCCAAAAGTTGCTTTGATTATAGCATAGGGAGAGGAAGAAGTCAACAAAAAAGGCTTGGTTTTCCCAAGCCTTTTTACTCACATATTAACCGAAGTATCTCTTTAAAAGACCCTCTAAGCCTCTGCCGTGGCGAGCCTCGTCTCTTGCCATTTCGTGAACTGTGTCGTGGATTGCATCAAGACCGTTTTTCTTAGCGCAGGAAGCAAGGTCAAACTTACCCTGTGTTGCGCCGTATTCGCAGTCAACTCTCCATCTTAAATTGTCCTTTGTTGTACCTTTCATATTTGGCTCTAAATCTTCGCCCAGGAGCTCAGCAAACTTTGCAGCGTGTTCAGCTTCTTCATAAGCTGCTTTTTCCCAGTAAAGACCAACCTCAGGATAACCCTCTCTGTGAGCTATACGAGCCATGCAGAGATACATTCCAACTTCTGCACATTCGCCGTTGAAGTTAGCAACAAGCTGTTCAAAGATATATTTTTTATCTTCTTCAGAAATGTCGGGATTGTTTTTAACTGTTTTTGCGTATACGCCGTATTCGTGTTCAGCAGCGAGAGCAGCGCCTTCTTCCATAACCTTAAACTTATCAGATGGCACCTTGCAAACAGGGCACTTTTCAGGAGCAGACTCTCCCTCGTGAACATAACCGCAAACCTGACATACAAATTTTTTCATAATAAATTCCTCCAATATATAAATTTAAATTTTTTCAATACATTCTCCGCACTCGCCGAAGAATACGAGAGTATGGCTTTTTATTTTTCCGCCAAAGTGTTCATTGGCGAAATCGTTAAGCGACTCTTTGTGGTCATAGATATCAGTAACTTTATGACATTTGGTGCAAACAATGTGGTAGTGGGAAGAAGTGTCGCCGTCAAAATGCTCCGCCCCTGTTCCCAAATCAAGCTTTAATATTTGCCCCATATCGCTGAGCTTTGCCAAGTTGCGGTAGACCGTTCCAAGACTTATGTTTGGAATATCCTCACGCACCTTCTCGTAAACATAACTTGCAGTGGGATGACACTTGGTGTTTTTTAAGACATCAAGTATCTTTTCTCTTTGGTAACTTCGTTTGGTTACTTGCATATAATCACTCCTTTTTAAAACTAGTAATGATTACTATTATCAGTTTAGCATAAGGCCTTTAAAATGTCAATAGTTTTTTGAAAAAATTTTTATTTTTTAGGGGTTGACAAAAGTAGGAAAAGCGTGTATAATGTAACAGTTGGCAACGAGGTTTAGCGCAGTTTGGTAGCGCACCTGGTTTGGGACCAGGGGGCCACAGGTTCGAATCCTGTAACCTCGACCAAAAAAGCGACTTGCATATGCAAGTCGCTTTTTATTTATTCTTTTTCAAACTTAATTATATCATCAATTCTGCAATCTAAAGCTATACAGATTTTATTTAAAATAAAGCTGTCATATCTGACAACCTTATTTTTATAATAATTGTCAATTATATGATAACGAATGCCCGTGCGCTTTGCCAATTCATATCTTGAAATATTATATTTATCTAATACAGAGTCAAGCGTAATTTTTATCATAAAACCACCCCTATATACATTTTATTTAGACGGTTTTCTAGGATAAGGCTTTTGTTCGTCGGTCAAGTCTGCAAGATAATCCATACTCGTATCAAGGGCTATTGCGAGCTTTCGACACTGCTCAAAAGTATAATACCTTTTACCATTTTCAATTTTTGAGTAATCGCTTTGGTCAATGCCTGTAAGCATTTGCATTTTTATTTGGGTATAACCCTTTTTTAAGCGAAGTTCTTTTAATTTATTCATAAATATATCACCAACTAATATTATGGCAAATTTCCCTATTGAAATTATGGTGAAATTGACCTATAATATATATGAGGTGATTTTATGGCAGAGTTTTGTTTAGAATGCTGGAATGAATTAAATGGGACGAATGATAAGCCTGACAAATATATTATTACAAAGGATTATTTGTGTGAGGGTTGTGCTCAATTTAAGCAGGTAATTATTAAGGAGAAGGACTACTTTGACTATATGGCGGAATGGTGTTTCTTTCCTTTTATAGCAGTATGGAAATTTATAAAATTTTTGGCGGAACTTATCTGCAAAAATGTCAAATATAAGAAAAAATAAAAAAGCACTTGCGGTTTGCAAGTGCTTTTGGTTTTAAATATCCATAATTACGGGGAGAATCATAGGCTTTCTCTTGGTTTTTGAGAAGATATAGCCTCCCACAGCGTTTTTAAGAACGGTTTTTATTGTTGACCAGTCGGTAATGTTTTTATCCATACACTCGTCAAGGGCGTCAATTGCCGCATAGCGCATTTCTTCCATAAGGTCTTCGGATTCTCTCACATAGACAAAGCCTCTTGAAATAATGTCGGGGCCTGCAACAACTGAGCCTGATGCTTTATCCATTGTAAGAACTATAACGATAAGTCCGTCCTGAGCCAGATGCTTTCTGTCTCTAAGAACGATATTTCCCACATCGCCAACCCCAAGGCCGTCGACTAAAATCTTCCCTGACGGAACGGTGTCAACAATTTTTGCGCTCGACTCAGTAATTTCAAGCATTTTGCCGTTGTCCATCATAATAATATTCTTATTTGGGATTCCCATCTGTTTTGCAATTTCACGGTGGGCGCATAAATGCTTATATTCCCCGTGGACAGGGATAAAGAACTTCGGCTTTGCAAGAGCAAGGATGATTTTAAGCTCTTCCTGACAAGCGTGGCCTGAAACATGGACATCGGCAAGAGCCTCATAAACCACTTCGGCGCCGTGCTTTAAAAGTTCGTTTATAACATTCGAAATTGCCTTTTCGTTTCCAGGGATAGGACTTGCAGAAATGATAACCAAGTCCCCTGCCTCAATGTTGGCTTTCTTATGGCCTGAAAAAGCCATACGGGAAAGGGCCGCCATTGGCTCGCCCTGACTGCCTGTTGTTATGATAACAAGCTGGTCCTTTGGATAGCGGTTAATCTCGTCCAAAGAAATCAAGGTATTTTTCGGGATTTTCATATAGCCAAGCTCGATAGCTGCTGAGAGAACATTCTCCATGCTCCGTCCCGAAACGGCAACCTTTCGTTTATATTTAACAGCTGCGTCAATAACCTGCTGAACACGATGAATATTTGATGCAAAGGTTGCAACGAATATTCGTTTGTCGCAGTTTTCAAAGATATTATCAAAAGTCTTTCCCACAGTTCGCTCGCTCATTGTATAGCCAGGTCTTTCAGCGTTTGTGCTGTCTGACATAAGGGCAAGAATTCCCTCGTTGCCAAGCTGACCGATTCTTGCAAGGTCAATCATTGAACCGTCGATTGGGGTCGGGTCAATTTTAAAGTCGCCCGTGTGGAGAATAACTCCTGCGGGAGTGTGAAGAGCAACGGCAACAGCATCGGCGATACTGTGGTTACTTCTTATATATTCAACCTTAAACTCCCCAAGCTTGAAAGTTTCGCCCGGGTTAACGACAATAGTTTTGGTTGAGTTGACAATTCCGTGTTCCTCTAATTTATACTTTAAGATGCCCAAGGTAAGCTTTGTTCCGTAAACGGGAACATTGAACTCTTTAAGGAAATAAGGAATAGCCCCGATATGGTCCTCGTGACCGTGGGTT
>JAZSPE010000133.1:0-10204 GCA_045537265.1 Clostridia bacterium
ATAAATATGTTATAATAAAAAAGCAAAGCTATGGCTATAAAAGGGAAACAAAATTCCGTAAAGTGGGGATTGTTTTGTCGTTAATTCTCCCGATTTATGTGTATCTTATAACGGAATATATTCATTTTAAAGATGCAGGAAAACTCTTTGGCTTTATGGGCGAAAACAGCGGAGCGGTTATGTTTTCCCTTTTAGCTCTTTACGGGCTTTATGCCCTTTTATGGCTGATTTTTAAAAGAGGGTTTGTCGCATCGCTGATATTTTTGATAGTTTGTTTTTCTCTTGGGGTTGCCAATTATTATAAGTTCGCCCTGAGAAGCGAAAATATATATCCCTGGGAAACCTTTACCCAGATTGGAAATTTAGGTGCGCTTTCTGACTTTGTCAAAATAGGCTTTCCTATCTGGTATGGGTTGTTTCTTGCTCTGGGAATAGGGGCGCTGGTGGTTTTGTTTATTTCAAAAACTTCCCTTCCTATAAAGGCAATAGCAAGGTATACTCTGGCAATTTTGCTTGTCCTTTTGATGTCCATAAGCGTTTGTACTCAGGGAATGGCGGAGAGAACACTGAAACTTTATAATATGTCCGTTGCCCAAACGGCAAATCAGGATAAGAATTATAACGAGAACGGCTTTGTGGGCGGTTTTCTTTTAAATACTCTTTCTATGGATACAGAAGTTCCTGAGGAATATTCAAAAAACAGCATTAAGAAAATAATTGATAAATATGACGGGGAAAGGGAAAAGAATTTCTCATCTCCTGATATAATTGTTGTGCTTTCGGAAAGCTTCTGGGACCCGAAACTCCTCCCGGGAACAACCTTTTCCAAAAATCCAACGGCGAATTTTGATGAGATTGCATCAAGGGAAAATGCTCTTTCGGGATATATGTATCAGACCGCCTTTGCAGGTGGAACAGTAAGAACGGAATATGAGGTTATAACAGGCCTTTCCTGTGATGAAATTCCCGCCGGGGCAGTGCCCTGGCAATATGTGGATGAGGAAATCCCAACCTATGCCTCTGCCTTTAAAAAATTAGGCTACAACACAACATTTTTGCATACATATACCTCGGATTTTTATTTAAGGGAAAAAACCTATCCACTACTTGGTTTTGATAAGGCGTACTTTGAGGACGACTTGGCGAAAATCAAGGAAGTTCCACAAAAATACAGCGGTTTTTATATTTCGGACGACTCCTTTGCGGAATATGTTAAGTATACTCTAAATGAAAATCCAAATAAGCCAAACTTTATTTTCGGTATAACTATGGAAAACCATCAGCCTTATACAAGTAAATACAGCTCCTTTGAAGTTGGGGTTAAAAATTCAAAGATAAGCGAGGGTACGGTTGAAGAAATAAGACACTATGCAACGGGCGTTTATAATTCGGATAAAGCCTTGGGTAAACTTGCCGAATTTATTGATAATCGTGAGAAAGATACAATTTTAATATTCTTCGGCGACCACCTTCCAAACCTTGGGGAGAATAAAGGAGCATACAGGGAAAGCGGATTTATTGAGAAGGGTGAAATGAGCGATGAGGACTGGGAGAAAATTTTAAGAACACCATTTTTAATTTATAGCAATTTCCCGCTTAATAAGGGCAAAATCTTAGAAGTAGGAAAAGATAACCTGATTTCTTCATACAGCCTTTTAACAGGTGCCTGCGAGCTTATTGGAGCTCCCAAAACGCCGTTTATGGAGTTTTTAAGCGACTATAATGAGGCAATTCCATACTATAATGCAAGACTTAAAATAGTACCCAATAAAATTCAAAAGCGATATATAAACGGGCATAAACTTATAACCTATGACTTAATCCACGGGGAGAAATATATAAAAGAGCTTAACTCTCGTTAAGCTCTTTTTTTGTATCTGTCGGTATTTGCATTCCGCTATGGTCAATTTTATAGTTGTCCTTTAAGATAAGCTCTGATATAGGCACGATTTTATAGCCGTCCTTTTGAAGCTTTTCCAAAATAGTAGGAAGAGCCTTTGGAGTGTTTAAGGCGGCGTTATGGAAAAGAACGATGGACCCCGGTTTAACCTTGCTGACAACCCTTTCTGTAATCTCCTCAGCGGAAAGATTTTTCCAGTCCAAACTGTCAACATCCCATTGGATTGTGTAATGTCCGCTCTCCCGCATAGCGCCGATAACGGCATTGTCATAATCCCCATAAGGTGCGCGGAAGAGAGTAGGTTTCTTGCCTGTTATTTTTTTGATTTTTTCGTCGCATTTAGTAACCTCTTCAATCATCTGCTCCTTTGAAAGCGAGGTCATATGAGGATGGGAGTTGGAATGGTTCATAATCTCGTGCCCTGCGTCGGAAAGCTGCTTTACGGACTCAGGGTATTTATCAACCCAGCTTCCCACCACGAAAAAAGTTGTCTTAACTTTGTATTTGCCAAGAATATTGATAAGCTCTTCCGTATCCTCATTACCCCATGCGGCGTCAAAGGAAATGGAAATAACTTTATCGTCTTCTGCCTTCTCTACACAGTATATGGGCAAATCCCGCTCGGCTGTTGCGGTTGGGGTTGTTGCAGACCGTCCTAAAATAACAGCGAGAGTAAGAAGAACACAAAAGAAAAGTGCAGTCAGCCCCCGCTTTTTATTTATCACCCAGATTTTCATTTTTTACACCTCCGTATAACCAATATATTAGAGGAAAATGGGTTTTAGAATGGAGCAAACTTTGTGTTTTGGTAAAATTATTTAAAAACCTTAAAAAAACAGCGATTTTTTTTGTAGAAAATGGTCGATTTAGTTGACTTTTCAGCCTTTTCGTGGTAAAATTATATAGTATAATGGACAAATTATGGGGAGGTATGCTCTTATGTTTAAATTCATCAAAAGATTTGGGGATATTTTTCTATCGCTTATAGGGCTTCTTGTTTGCATAATCCCTATGCTTTTTATCGCTATTGCCATAAAACTGGATTCCAAAGGCCCTGTTATTTTCAAGCAGAAGCGCTTGGGAATGGGTGGAAAAGAGTTTTACATATATAAGTTTCGGACAATGGTTAATGATGCGGAAAAG
Organism: Clostridia bacterium; assembly: GCA_045537265.1. Classification (GTDB taxonomy): domain Bacteria; phylum Bacillota; class Clostridia; order Monoglobales; family Monoglobaceae; genus SIG454. Next base: position 3,044 of record JAZSPE010000133.1, read on the forward strand.
GGTGGAGTTTATTCGGATAATAACGACCCACGCATAACAAGGGTTGGAAACATTTTAAGAAAGACTAGCCTTGATGAGATTTCTCAGCTCTTTAATGTTTTAAAAGGAGATATGAGTTTTATCGGTCCAAGACCGCCTCTTACATATCACCCCTGGCCTATTGAAGAATATACAGACGAGCAGAGAAAAATGTTTTCTGTTCGCCCCGGTATAACAGGCTGGGCACAGATAAACGGCAGAAAGGCTGTTGAGTGGAACAGAAGAATTGAGCTTAATGTCTGGTATGCAGAGAATATGTCCCTCTGGCTTGACCTTAAAATATTTGTAATGACAATTTTAAAAGTGCTTGCCAATTCGGATAACGAAAATATAGGCGAAACAGTTGTTGAAGCCACCAAAGAAGAAGTTACCACAAAATAGAAACAGGAGGGGTCAGATATGTCCCTTAAAATGATGTATATAACAAATAAACCTGAGGTTGCCCTTATTGCAGAGAGCGCAGGGGTTGACAGAATATTTATTGATCTTGAATATATCGGCAAGGATATTCGTCAGGGCGGAATGGACACAGTTCAGTCAAAACATTCCTTAGATGATGTTAAAGCAGTTGCCAAAAAGCTTACAAAGGCAGAGCTTTTGGTAAGAGTAAACCCAATCCACGAGGCAACAGAGGCTTATTCTTCTTCAAAAGAGGAAATTGATACGGCCATAGAAAACGGGGCAAAGGTTTTGATGCTCCCCTATTTTAAGACGGTAGAAGAAGTGGAAAAGTTTGTTTCCTTAGTGGGCGGAAGATGCAAAGCGATGCTCCTTCTTGAAACCCCTGAGGCAGCAGAGATTGCCGATGAAATAGTAAAGGTTAAAGGCATTGACGAAATTTTTATAGGGCTTAACGATTTAAGCTTAGGTAAAGGCAAAAAATTTATGTTTGAGCTTTTAGCCGACGGAACGGTTGATACTTTGGTTACAAAGTTTAAAGAAGCAGGTATTCCTTACGGATTTGGTGGTCTTGCTTCGTTAGAGGGAGGGCTTCTTCCGGGGAAGATGGTTTTAAAAGAGCATTATCGTTTAGGCTCAACTTGTGTTATTCTTTCAAGAAGTTTCTGCAACACCGATAAGGTTAAAGACATTAAAGAGGTTGAAGAGATTTTTAAAGGCGTTGAAACAATAAGAGAATATGAAAAGCTCTGCGAAGGCACAGAAGACTTTGAGGATAACAGACAAAAGGTTAAAGAAGCAGTCGCAAAAATTGTGGGGGAATAGGTATGAATATACTTATAACGGGGTCTTGGGTAAATAATCCAGCCACCATAGAGGCACTTAAAAAAATGGGCCATAAGCTCTTTTTTATGCAGAATGAAATGGGCGAGATGACAGTCCCTTATGAAGAAATTGAGGGAGCTATCTGCAACGGCTTGTTTTTGTATCACGATATAGAGAAATTTAAAAACCTAAAATATATTCAGCTAATCAGCGCCGGCTTTGACAGAGTTCCTATGGACTATGTTAAGGAAAAGGGCATAGCCATTTATAATGCAAGGGGCGTATACAGTATCCCAATGGCTGAATATGCTCTTATGGGAGTTTTAAGCGTTTATAAGAAAATTGCATTCTTTCTGGAAAACCAGAAACAGCACAAATGGATTAAAAACCGTGAACTCGTTGAGCTTTATGGGAAAAATGCTTTAATTGTCGGATGCGGAAATGTTGGTAATGAATGTGCCAAGAGATTTTTCGCATTAGGGATGAAAGTTTCAGGTGCCGATATTGTAAACCCTTCTTGGAATTATGGCGGAGAGTTTTATCTTATGGATGAAATTGAATCTGCCCTTAAAAATGCAGATGTTGTTGTTTTAACCCTCCCTCTTACTGATGAGACAAATCATTTGTTTGACGAAAAACTTTTAGAGTGCCTTAAAGACACGGCTGTCCTTGTTAATATTTCAAGAGGAGCGGTAATTGACAGCGGAGCACTTGAAAAAGTTCTATATGAGGAAAAGATTATGGGAGCAGTCCTTGATGTTTTCGAAGAAGAGCCTCTCGGGGAAGAAAGTCCCCTTTGGGATATGAAGAATGTTATTATAACGCCTCATAACTCCTTTGTTTCGGGGGCAAACAGCAAGAGACTCTCGGATATTGTTATAAAGAATTTAGAAAGTCAGGAATAGAGAATGAAAAAAGTGTTGATTACGGCTACGGTTATGAGCCATATATGTCAGTTTCATAAGGTCCTTGCCGATATGCTACATAAAAACGGATACGAAGTTCATATAGCGGCAAAGGATAACCTTGCAACGAAAGAGGGACTTACCCTTGATTTTGCGGATAAAGTTTTTGATGTGCCTTTCTCCCGATCCCCAAAGAGCCCTGACAATATAAAGGCTTATAAGATGCTCAAAAAGATTATTCTGGAAAACGATTATGACATCATCCATTGTAACACCCCCGTTGGCGGAGTTGTTACAAGACTTGCCGCAAAAAAGAGCAGAGCAAAGATAATATATACGGCACACGGCTTCCATTTCTATAAAGGTGCGCCAATTCCAAATTGGGTTATTTACTACCCTATCGAGAAGATAATGTCAAAATATACTGATATGCTCATTACCATAAACGAGGATGACTATCAGATATCAAAAGATAGATTTAATGCTAAAAGCTATGCTAAAATCCCAGGGGTTGGAATTGACTTTAAGAGGGTTGAAGATGGCAGCGACAGAGAGACGGTCAGAAAAGAAATGGGCTTTTCCGAAGATGATTTCGTTCTTTTATCCGTTGGCGAGCTTAATAAGAACAAAAACAATATAACAATTTTAAAAGCGATTAAAAAGCTTGACAATCCTAAAATCAAATATATGATGGCAGGAAACGGTCCGCTTAGAACTCAGCTTGAAGAAGAGATAGAAAAAATGGGACTGTCAAATCAGGTGAGATTTTTAGGCTACACAAGAGAAATCGGAAAGCTGCATAAGGCAGCGGACGCCTTCTGCTTTGCCTCAATCCGTGAGGGTTTAGGCCTTGCCGCAATCGAGGCTATGCACTCAGGTCTTCCAATAATAACCTCGGATGTTCGAGGAATAAATGACTATTCAATTGAGGGCGTAACAGGATTTAAAAGTCAACCTCTTGACGAGAATGGCTTTGCCGATGCTATTGAAAAGCTTATGAAAGACAACTCTTTAAGAGAGAAGATAGGAAGAAACAATATAGAGGCGTCGATTATGTATGGCGAAGAAAATGTTGCCCAAATCTTAGAAAAAATTTATTTAGAAGTGGATGATAAAAATGCTGATATCCATCATTATTCCCGTATATAACGCGCAGGAATACATAGAAGAATGCGTAAAGAGCGTTCTTTCCCAAACCTATAAAGATATTGAGCTGCTCCTTATAAACGACGGCTCAACAGACAAAACGGGAGAGATGCTTGACTTGTTCCCTGAAAAAGATGAGAGGGTCAGAGTTTTTCATAAAGAAAACGGCGGAACTCACACGGCGAGAAATCTTGGACTTGATAATGCAAAGGGCGAATATGTTATGTTTATGGACCCTGACGATTGGCTCAGCCTTGATACAGTAGAAAAGCTTACTGAAAAAATCAAAGAATATGATTTAGACGAAATAAGATTTAACTATATCCGCGAGTTTAAGGATGTTTCCCTTAAAAAAGAAAATAAATTCTTAAAAGAAAGTCTTTACTCAAACGATGAATGCAGAGAATTATTCCGTCAGACAGTTGGACTTGTTGATGGAGAACTTAGAAACCCTGAGAACCTGAACTTTCTGGCATCGGTTTGCTTCGGTGCTTACAGAAAAAGCATAATTACCGAGAATAATATAAGATTTTTCAACATAAGGGAAATCGGAACTTTCTCAGACGGGCTTTTTAATATAGAGTTTTCAAAGCATCTTAAAAAGTTCTTATTCTTAGACGAAGGGTTTTATCATTACAGAAAAACCAACACCTCTTCGGCAACAAAGAACTACCGCGAAAACTTTATGAAAAAGCAAGCTCTTTTATTTGACAAGATATATGAGCTTATAAAAAACGACGGCGAGGATGTTTTAAATGCTTACTATAACAGAATTGCCATAGGAACAATGGAGCTTTCCTTAAATGCTCTTAAACAAAAAGGGAAAGCCACAAAGAAATACAAAGAGATAAAAGAAGTTTTAAAGGATGAGCTTCATATAAAGGCTCTTAAACAGCTTAAAATATCTTTCCTGCCTCTTAAATGGAAAGTATATTTCTCTTTAATGAAAATGCGGTCAGCTTTGGGTGTATATTTTATGAGCGCAGTTATTTTAAAACTAATGAATAGAGGATAGAAGAATGAAAAAAAATCCATTAGTATCAGTTGTGATTCCTGTTTATAACGGGGATAATTTTGTGCGCGAGGCAATAGAGAGTGCCTTAAACCAGACCTATAAGAATATTGAAATTGTGGTTGTTAACGATGGCTCACCCGACGAGGGAAAAACAAGGGATGCCTGCATGGAATATGAGGGCAAAATAGCGTATTACGAAAAGGAAAACGGAGGATGCGCCTCTGCCATTAACTATGGAATAAAAATGGCAAAGGGCGATTTTATCTCCTGGCTTTCCCACGATGACCTTTATTATCCAAATAAAATTGAGCATCAGATAAAGCTTTACAGCGAGAAAAATTTAGACCCAAAGAAAGTTATTATAAGCAACTTTGGAGATTTAATTGATAAAGACGGAAAGAAAATTCCTCATCCGTCCTATGGAAGAACAGGCTTTTTAAATTCAAGACAGGCTTTTCGCCACTTGCTTTTTGAAAAATGCTTTAACGGTTGCGGACTTTTAATTCCCAAAGATTTGTTTAAAGACGGCTTCTTCTTCAATGAGGGAATGAGATTTGTTCTTGACTGGAACCTATGGCTGAAATTTGCCATAGGGGGAGCAGAATTTTATGTTGACAAAGCAGTTTTAGTAAGCAATCGTCAACACGGCGGCCAGGTTACGAATACTCAAAGTGAGCTCCATAAAAAGGAAACAGAAGAGACAGTGGGCGAACTTTTTGAATTTTTAAAAGGGAAGAACGAAGAGTTAATCCCTGATTTATATATTTTCTCGTCAGTTACAAAGCGTGAAAAAACAGAGGCAATAAAGGGGTATATTAAGAAGCAAAACTTAAAAGTTCCCCGCTCCTATGAAATTGCAATCTGGACTAAAATTAAAACAAGAAAGTATGCGAAAAAGCTTTATCGCGTAATAAAGAAACATATTTAACAAAAACGAAAGAATAAGCAGAATTTGTAAAGGAGTTTTAGGTTATGATATTAGGCGCACTACCGATATTGATACTAGTAATAAGTATATTATTACCTAAAAATAAAGAAACAGAAAAAGCATCAAAATGGTTTATGATACTTTGCAGTATTGCGGTAATGCTTTTTGTCGGACTTCGCTCCAGATATACAGGCTCTGTTGATACCAGCAACTATGCCCGAATTTTTGAAAGATTAAGAGGTGTGAGCTTTTCCAGAGCAATTTTAATCCCCGGTCAGACTATAGGTGATTTTATTTCTGAAGAGGGTGGCTTTACCTTATATATGTGGGCCATTGCTCAGTTATTTGATAATGCACAGCCCTTTATCTTCATATCAAGTGCTATTACAACACTTTTGGTAGGAAGATTTATCTACAAAAACTCAGACGATGAGGTAGTTTCATGGATTGCATATATCTGTTTAGGTCTTATGACTTTTAATATGAACGGTATGCGACAGTCTCTTGCTATGGCAATCTGTTTGGTTTCATACGATTTTGCAAAAGAGAAAAAGTTTCTTAAATTTTTTCTGACCGTATTTTTAGCTTTTCTCTTTCATAAAACGGCATTTATTTTCTTGTTGGTTTATCCTCTGTGCAATTATAAGCCGTCTAACATTAAAAATACGGTTCTTGGAGGATTGACAGGACTATTTTTGATATTTTCCCGTCAGCTTGCAGCACTTTATGATGAATGGGCAGGAAAAAACTATGCAGCAGATGAGAGCTTTGATAGTGGAGGAGAAGTCGTTGTTGCAATTTATATTTTACTTATTGCTCTGTCCGTTCTGTATGTATGCTTTTTTAAAGGAAAGGAAAGTGCAAGTGTAAGAAATTTAGCAATTCTTTTGGGAGCAGGGTTTGTATTTTATTTTTCACGATATATTTCGACACAGATGTTTGAAAGAGTAAGCTATTATTTCTTCTATTTTTCTTTGCTGCTATTTCCAAAGCTTAAAGATTTGTTTAATGAAGACAGTAAACCTCTATATAAAGTTATATTAATATGTCTGGCGATTACTCTTTTCTGTTATAGAGTAAGCAAGGGTGCCTTTGCAGATTTTACATTTTTCTGGAATGAAGTTTTTTAAGATAGGGGTGATAAAATGAACATTTTGCAGATAAATGCTGTTAATGCTATAAAATCAACAGGAAGAACCTGCCTTGAACTATCCAATTATTTTAATGAAAGAGGAGACCACTGCGTTACGGCTTATTCCATAGGACCGAGTGTTAATTCTGAAAAGGAGTTTATTATAGGCTCTCCTTTTGACAGAAAAGTTCATGCGCTATGTTCAAGGCTTTTTGGAATGCAGGCATATTTTTCAAGGTCTGCTACAAGAAAACTTACCCGATATATGAAAAAGTTTTCTCCCCAGGCGGTAATACTTCGAAATTTCCACAGTAATTATATAAATCTGCCGATGGTTCTTAAATTCCTTGCTAAAAATGACATCCCTGCTGTTGCAGTTTTGCACGATTGCTGGTTTTATACAGGCAAATGCTGTCACTATACAGTTGACGGCTGTTATAAATGGAAAAGCGGTTGCGGAGGATGTAAAAGCCTTAAAAAATATAATAACAGCTGGTTTTTTGATTTAACTCACAAAATGGTAAAGGATAAAGAAAAATATTTTTCCGCTATTCCAAGGCTTGGTGTTGTGGGCGTATCTGATTGGCTTACTAATGAGGCAAAAGCGGCTCCTGTTTTTAAAAATGCTAAAAAAATTACGAGAATATATAACTGGATTGATTTAGAAAAATTCAAGCCCGTTGACAGCGAAAATTTACGAGCAAAGCTTGGACTTTCCGATAAAAAGGTTATCCTTTGTGTTGCAAGTCTTTGGAGCTATGACAAAGGACTT
>JAZSPE010000216.1:0-5184 GCA_045537265.1 Clostridia bacterium
CAGCAGAATAAGTTTATATAAAGTATATAAAGGAAATGTCGCATTATATAATGCGACATTTTCTGCCAAAAGAGGTTTTTGGGAAATTTTTCGCAAAGCCTTGAGATTACTATAAAATTTTTGACAAAACACTCTTTTAGGAGGGGAAATATGAAACTAAGAAAGGTTATTGCGGTATTATTAACTGTCGCTATGTTGGTAGGCTTGGTTGTTATGCCGACCTCCGCAGCTGATGGAGAAACAGATGCGGGATTTGATGCCGTTCTTCCTACAACGGGAGAAGTAGGCTCAACTATTTATGTGGCGTCAGTGACCGAATCTGCAAAGACTGTAACAAGCAGTGACGGAGAGGTAACAATCTTTGAGGATGCTTCTGTTCCGAGCGGCGGCGCGGTTTACTATAAATTTACAAGTGTTACAGGAACAGCTATGGCTAACACAGGGTATTCTGAAATTAAAACAGGTCTCGACGGGCGTTTATTAAGAATGCATGTGGGCGTTAATGGAACTAACGCAATCCAGGCGAGAAATTTATCAACTTCTTGGATTGGTGTCGGAACTTATGATCAAATCGACCTTGAAGGCGGATTTGAATTAATAGTAAAGGGATCTGTAGGAAGCCTTGAATTCTGGGTAAGAAACGCTGGCGAAACTGAGTTTACACAAACATTATCAGCTTTTAATCCTACTAACCAGTCAGTGTCACCTGTGTCTTCAATTAAGACAGTAGGAGATACTGTTGTAAATCTTGAAACTGCTGTAATATATGGAACTAAAACAGCGGACGAGTCTGATGTACCGGTGGTAGAACCGGAAGAGCCGGAAGAACCGGTAGAACCGGAAGAGCCAGAAGAGCCAGAAGATTCGTTCCTGGGAACTAATACCTTTGAGGAGGTATTAAAAACCACAGACCCTGAAGTAGGGGTAACTGAGTATGTATTTACAGAATCTGCTTCTGTAACAAGCTATACAGCTAATGTAACAAGTGATACATCAAGTGCTGCTGTTTCAAAAATGACAAATATTCCTGTCGGCGGTGCGGCTCACTATAAATTCTCCGGTATATCGGATAGTATGTGGGCTGAAAGCGGAAATGGTTACATTCAAATACAGGGTTTATGGGAGGGTACCTCTAACGGCTTTGCTTTGTACTTAGGGCATAGCTCTGCTCCTGTCCGTTTTAACTATAATGCATCCGTGAGCCTTCCTAACCAATGGGCAACATTCGAACCCGCTGGAGTGGATTTAACACAGCCGTTTGAAGTTATTATAAAGGACAATAGTGCCGAAGATTCAACAACACCTGTTCAGCTTTGGATTAGCGCTGACAATGGTGAAAGTTTCAATTTATTAGGCTCTTATGGCTATGGACCTACAAAGAGCCCTGTCAACCACATTTCTTCAACTGACGGAGTTGCATCAACAACTATTTCCGCAACTGTTTACACAGGCCAATTTAAAACAGGCGTAGAACAGTTTACGGGAACTAGTACATTGGAACAGATATTGCCAAACAGAACTCCCGATGAAGGCGAAACTATTTATGTTTACGAAGCAGGAAATCCTATAAATTATACTATGTCCGCTACATCAGCAGATGTAACTGATACAGGCGCAACTGCGAAAAGTATAACAAACCTTCCGGCTGGCGGTGCTGTTCACTGGAAAGTTGATATGTCTATGGGTTCTAATGGCACAGACGGTATTAACCTTTTGTGTAACTGGGGTGGAGTGGCTACTCAATCTGCCAACATTTTCTTAGGTATGATTGGCACAGAAGGCCCTATCCGTATTCAGAATTCAGCAGACACACTGCATACTTATTATACTGACGCAGCAATAGATTTGAACGAGCCTTTTGAAATCATTATGAAGGATTCAGAAAGCAACGGAAATGTTGAGTATTGGTATAGTGCTGACGGTGGCGAAACTTTTGCTTTGCTTACTTCTCAGGGATACTCATATTCAAGCAGAACCCCTTCTATTATTACAAAGGCAGGGACTTCTGCGACTATTTCTGCAACTGTTTACACAGGTAAAACTGCAATCGGCTATATAACAAAACCAGAATCCGAAATTCTTCCTAAAACAGGAAATGTGGGCGACTATGCCTATAAGACTCTTGACACAATAGGAAGAACAACTCTTGCGGCAGGCGAAACCGTAAGCTTTAGCGGTGGCAACTCTCTCCCTGCTGGCGGTGCTTTGCACTATAAATTCGCAGGCGTAAGCGTTAAGACAGGATATGATATTTTAACTATAAATGAAGACAGATCCGGCTGGTTCAGTGGTGCGGTTTCTATTAATATTGCTAATTTTGCTGATGGCTCTAAATTCCGTATCCAGACTGCGCCGAGTGGCACAAACACTTATGTTTATCTCGGCAATGCGAAAGATACACCTATAAATGGAGCTTTTGAAATTATTTTAAAGGATACTAATTCCGGTAGCACTCCTATTGAGTTTTGGTTCAAAGCAGACGGAGAGACAAAGTTCAAAAAACTTGGAAGCTTTGCGCCAAGCGAAAACGATAACAGAACTTCGGAAATTACTGCCGGCGGGACATCAACTGCCAGCATTACTTCCGCAACGATGTATAAATACGGAGCGCTTACACAAGACGATATTGGCGGAGGTGTCGAAACACCGGATTATGAGGAATATTATTACGATTTCGTTGAAGGTGAAGATACAAGCGCATGGGTAAACAATTCTGTAAACCTTTGGGTTGTTGACACTGCAAACAGCGTTTTAAAGGGATCTAATAATGACGGCGTAGTGAGCGAAATGAATAAAGTCAGTCGTGTAACAGAGTTTGCTGACGATTTTGTTTTAACAGCAAAACTTCGCTGGCCAGTAGAAGAAGAAGTTCCTTTCCAGAGCGGTATAATTGTTCGATGGAGAAATCGTGAAATTCATGTAAAGCTTACCTACCAGCAATATCAGTATTTTGACGGAAGCGGAACAACTCTTACTGGCGATTTAAGAGGTGTTTTGGGTCAAGAATGGCAGGAAGTAAAGATCGAAACCTATAACTGTGGAGAGGGCGTTAAATTCTATTTAGGCAATACCCTCCTGTTCAATGGTTCAGTTGTGGTTTATGACAGCTTATTGGGAGAAAATACAGTTTCTTTCTACACAGAGCAGAACTTCTTGGGCACAGCTCAAAGTGCTATGGAAATTGACTGGGTAAGATATGTCCCGGTTGCGTATAATATCACTATTGATACGCCTGTAAGTGGTGCAAAATTCCAGGCAGGAAGCACAATTCCGCTTAGCGCATCCACTACATTAAGCAGCTCAAGCGTTCCTTATGTTGACTATAAAATCAACGGCGTTGTTGTTGCAACAGGAACAGCTCCAACTTACAGTGCAGAGATTACTGGTCTTAATGCAGGTACATACAGTATAACAGCTGAATATGGCAGCGAGGTTTCTGCTGCGAGAACTTTCAGAGTTATTCAGGCATCATCAGGAAGCCTTACTGTAACATCAAATGGTAGCGGAAGCTACACATTGACTGCAGGCGCTTATAATGGTTTAGAAAGTGCTTCCAAAGTGGAATTTTTGGTTGATGGTGTGACAGTTGGAGAAGTTTCAAGTGCTCCTTATACTTTTGAACTTTCCTATTTAACACCGGAAGCTCATAAAATTTCTGCTCATTATTATAGTGAAGCAGGATTGCTTTTAAGCATTGCAGAAAAGGACTTAAAGCCAGCCCTTACTTCTGACGATGTTTCAGAAAGCTATACCAATGAAGTTTCTTATGTTGTAAGCGAAGGAGTAGCAAGCGACAAATATAATGTAAAGACAAAATTAGAAGGAAAAACCGTAACAAGCAGTAGTTCCTACGAATTAGGCACGAATACAGTTCCGGTAAATGGTGCAATTCTCTATAAATTTAACGGCATTTCAGGAACAACGCTGCAAGGTGGTAACGGCAATGTGCAGTTACAGAATCTTTGGACGGATGCAGGCAAGGGCTATATGATAGTTTTGGGCCTTGCAAGTGCTGTTAGAATTCAGGATTCCGTAGACAATAGGCATGTTGAAAGTACTGAATTTGCGCCGGGGCTTGATGGACAATTTGATATGTCACAGCCTTTTGAACTGCTTATTAAGGATAACAGCATTAACAACCCAAAAACTCCAATCCAGTATTGGTTAAAGTTTGGGGATATGGAAGGCTTTACATTGCTTGCTGAATATGGCTATGCTACAGCAACAAGCAGAACACCGGTTATAAAAGCGACTAACAATGCAAGTGCTGACATTGCTTCTATAACAATCTATGAATGTCCTGAACCTACAGTAAATGACGAATTTGCCGGCATTGATGATTTGGTTATATTAACAGATGGAACCGATTCATTAGTTGACTTAAATGGTGGTACTCTTGAAGGAAATACACTTCGCATAAGTGCGGCTCCAAGCGTAACAGGATCAGTTGTGGTCGCAGGTTATACAAGCAAAGGTGCTGCTAAAAATGTAGAAGTAGTAGATGTTGCAGGAAACGGAATCAATCGTTCCGAGGAGACCGTCGATGTATCAACTTGGAATGAAGCAACAAATATTAAAGTATTCTTGTGGGATGGCATTAACACAATGACACCTGCTGTCGACTATGATGTTAAGTCATTTGCAAATACAATTGATGAAATAGCCCCTGATGATGGAATAACTCTTACTGATATTTTACCAAACAGGGAACCATCTTCAGGCGAGACGGTGTATGTGTATAACTCAATTTTTGAGAAAACAAACCATACTGTAAATGCGGAAACCATTAATTATACAGATACCAATGGTGCTGAGGTTATGTTACCAAAGGGCGGTGCTTTGCACTATAACTTCGCAGGCATTAGCGGAGTAGACGGCTCAACAACTAACGATAACCTTGTTCAGACCGAATGGGATTTAGTTGGTTCTAATAACTCATTGAGAATTCAAATCGGTGTTGGAACTGTAAAGGCGGCTATTCGTGTTTGTAACGGAGCTAGCTGGACTAATGCAGGTTGTGTGCTTGCAACTTTTGACGATATTACATTGGCAGACGGCTTTGAATTAATTGTTGTGAATAGTCAGGACGGAGCAACATTTGATTATTGGCTGAAAACAAGCGAAATGACTGGATTTGAACTTATTACCGAAGGTCTTGGTATTGCCAATACCGATAAAACAAGT
>JAZSPE010000110.1:0-2710 GCA_045537265.1 Clostridia bacterium
AGATACACTCAATTGACTCCTGCTTTGCCGCCTCAATAAAGGCGCAGGTGTTAACAATCATTATATCTCCGTCTTCTTCGTCTAAGATGACCTCATATCCTGCCTCTTCCAAAAGCCCTGTCATCTGCTCTGCATCAACAAGGTTTTTGCTGCAACCAAGGCTTACCAATGAAACTTTTTTCAATTAAAAGTCACTCCAATCAAATTCGTCAAAACACCGTCTTATCTCGCCGTAGCTATACCCTCTCCGAAGAAGCTGTGCTTTAATCTTATCCAAGGTTTTGCGGTCGGAAATTTTTTCGTCCCCATAGTGAGCTTTCATAAAGCTTACAAGAGAGTTATAGCAGTCCTCCTCAAATTCCTTTGAAACCGCATCAACAATTCCCTTATCAACGCCTTTTTTAATAAGCTCATCCCGAAGTCTGAAAAGGCCTTTGCATTTAATATTTATGCCGTCGGAAATATACATATAAGCATAATTCTTATCGTCAATTATCCCCGCCTTAGTAAACTCCGCCAAAACCTCGTGGGCAACTTCGCTGTATCCCTTTTCGCAAAGCTTTTTATAAAGCTCTTCTTCGGTTAAAAACTTTTTCCCGAGGCAATACGCCCCGTAGTTTCTCGCCTTTACAATCATTTCTTCTTAGGCTTTGGAACAGGAGTTACTTCTCTTTCGCCGCCTGCAAAATCGTTTCTTTCAAGACCTGCTGCCTCGCGGACTCTTCCTTCAACCTCATCGCAAAGGTCAGGATTATCAATAAGGACTTTCTTAACAGCCTCTCTGCCCTGGCCGAGCTTGTCCCCGTTATATGAGAACCAAGAGCCTGACTTTTCGATAATTTCATATTCAACGGCCATATCAAGAATATTCCCCTCTTTTGAAATACCTTCGCCGTAGATAATATCAAATTCTGCTTCTTTAAACGGAGGAGCAACCTTATTCTTAACAACCTTAACCTTTGTGCGGTTACCAATCATACTTCCGTCGCCTTTGATTGTTTCAATTCTTCTTACATCCATTCTTACAGATGCATAGTATTTAAGAGCTCGTCCGCCGGCTGTTGTTTCAGGGTTTCCGAACATAACGCCAACCTTTTCACGAAGCTGGTTAATAAAAATCGCTGTTGTGTTGGACTTGCTTATAATACCTGCAAGTTTACGGAGTGCCTGAGACATAAGTCTTGCTTGAAGACCAACATGAGCATCTCCCATAAGCCCCTCGATTTCCTGTTTTGGAACGAGGGCTGCAACAGAGTCAATAACGATAACATCGATAGCACCGCTTCTGACTAACTGTTCCGTGATTTCAAGGGCCTGTTCCCCGGTATCCGGCTGAGCCACGATAAGGTCATCAATATTAACCCCGAGAGCCTCTGCATAAACGGGGTCTAAAGCGTGCTCTGCATCAATAAAAGCAGCCTCTCCACCAAGCTTTTGAGCCTCTGCGGCAATATGAAGCGCAACGGTTGTTTTACCTGAGGATTCAGGACCGTAAATCTCGATAATTTTTCCTCTTGGTACACCGCCTATGCCAAGAGCGGCATCAAGAGCAATTGAGCCTGTCGGGATTGCGTCAATTTTAACCGCAGGCTTTTCTCCAAGGCGCATAACTGCCCCTGAACCAAACTGTTTTTCTATCTGTCCGAAAACGCTTTCCAGCGCTTTTTTCTTTTCATCGTTCATTTTCATTACCCCTTTCCTACTAGTTTAATAATATCCTAATTTTCGAGTCGTGTCAACATTTTTTTGCATAGTCCAAGGCAAGACTTTTCGCCTTTAAAACCGCGCTTTTTCTTACCTCTTCCCTGCTACCTTCGAAATGGCATTTATAGGCAACCTCTCCCCCTTTATGAGAGATTGCAATGTAAACCAAGCCAACAGGTTTTTCCTTTGTTCCCCCTGTGGGACCTGCAATTCCCGTTATGCCGATTCCAATGTCCGCTTTAAAGGAAAGTCTTACCCCTTTTGCCATTTCGAGAGCCGTCTGATAAGAAACCGCTCCGAAAGATTCAAGAGTCTCCTTTTTAACTCCCAAAAGCCTCTCCTTTTGCTCGTTCGAATAGGTTACAAAACTTCCGTCAAAGCAGGAGGATGAGCCTGAAACCCCAGTTATTCCTGCTGCAAAAAGACCGCCCGTGCAGCTTTCCGCCGAGGTTATTTTAAGATTTTTTTCGGTAAGAAGTTTAACAAGCTCTTCCATCTTTACTCTCCAACCTTTATAACTTCCTCATTCTCTACTGCTGTCTTTAACATTTCTTCAAAATTTTCATAAAGCTTTTCCGCCTCAACAAGTTCCTCAATCGTAGGCTTTGTTTTCGGGTGCTTCGGAACAAAAATTGTGCAACAATCCTCATAGGGAAGGATTGATGTTTCATAAGTTCCTATTTCTTTTGAAATCTTTACGATTTCTTCTTTATCCATTCCGATAAGAGGACGGAAAACGGGAAGGGTTACCACGCTGTTTGTTGCGTTTAAGCTCTCCATTGTCTGAGAAGCAACCTGACCTATGCTCTCGCCCGTAATGAGAGCCTGTCCTCCTGTTTTTTCTGCAACCATCTGAGCAATTCTCATCATCATCCGGCGCATAATAACAGTTAAAAGCACTTTCGGGCATTTGTCGATTATTTCAAGCTGAATATCAGTAAACGGAATAATATGAACTCTCATATTTCCGCAGTATTCTGTCATAATTTTTGCAAGGTCAATAACC
>JAZSPE010000046.1:0-6097 GCA_045537265.1 Clostridia bacterium
ATCATATCGTCAGGTGTGATGGAAACGGGTCATTCGAGATGGGGATGGCCGCTCAGTTTGAAATCAAAATGGAGTCTCGGCGAAGAGACAAAAATAACACCATTGAGGTAACGGAAACCAAAGAAACCGAAAGGGAAGAAAAAGAGGTTTTCGTTAAAGATTCTGTCTATAAAAATAAATTCAGCATATCTGTCGATAAGGTTGAAATGGATAAGAAACCCAAGTACTTAAAAAGGACAATGGGAAATGCGACTTACAGCGCTCCTATGAACTTTGAAAATACAGAAGGGGATACATATCTTGCCTATGACGAAACGGCTTATATAAGGTTTTTCCTAAGAAAAGTCGGAGATAAAAAGGCAGAAGAATTAATGGAAGATGCCAAAATGCCATTTGGCAGTGGTGTAAGTTATGAAAAGGCGGAATACAGCAAATATGTATTCCGTGCAGAAGTAGAGGAAGTCAGGTATCATTACTGCGAAAAAGTGCAGGATGGAGAAGCGATTGGCATGGTTTTTGCATATCCGAAAGAATATGCAGATATTTATGACAGCTATGCAGATAAGCTTATTGAGGACTTGAAATTCCCCATTGATGTAATCGAGATTGAATAGTAAATTTTGGATTATAGTAATCTTTGAATTGAGGTAGATTTTATGAATACCCCTCTTGCAGACAGACTTCGCCCCGAAAAGCTTTCAGAAGTTGTTGGTCAAAAGCATATCTTAGGTGAAAATAAAATATTGAGCAGTATCGTAGAATCAGGGAATATCCCCAATATGATATTCTATGGTCCGTCAGGCACGGGGAAAACTACTGTGGCAAACATTATTGCCAAGGCAAGTAACAGAACCCTCTATAAGCTCAACGCTACAACGGCGTCCGTTGCAGATGTTAAAAATATCTGCGCCGACGCAGATTCCCTTATGTCCCAGAATGGCGTTCTTTTATACCTTGACGAAATTCAGAATTTCAATAAAAAACAGCAACAGTCTCTCCTTGAATATATAGAAAACGGTAAAGTTACCCTTATAGCAAGCACAACGGAAAATCCGTATTTTTATATCTATAATGCAATCCTCAGCCGAAGTGTTGTCTTTGAGTTTAAGGCGGTAAGCCCTGAGGAGATTACCGTTGCCTTAAAAAGAGGAATAAAGATTGTCCAAAAAGATTTTAAAGAAAAAATTAAGGTTTTAAAACCTGCAATGGACTATATTGCGGAAAAGGCAAACGGAGATGTTCGGCGCGCCCTTAACTTTTTAGAGCTTATAATAACCCACACTCCTCCAAAAGACGGGGAGATTATAATCGATTTAGACAGGGCAGAGGGGATAGTTTCTCAAAAGGCTTTCCGCTATGATAAAAAAGGGGACAGCCAGTATGATGTTATGAGCGCCCTCCAAAAGTCCATAAGAGGCTCTGACCCTGACGGAGCAATCCACTATTTAGGACGGCTTATTGCGGCGGAGGATTTACAGTCCGCTTGCAGACGGCTTATGGTTATCGCCGCCGAGGATATTGGCCTTGCCTATCCCATGGCAATCCCTATTGTTAAAGCCTGTGTGGACAGCGCTTTGATGCTTGGTCTTCCCGAGGGGAGAATTCCTCTTGCTGATGCGGCAATTCTTCTTGCAACTGCGCCAAAGTCGAACTCTGCTTATATGGCACTTGCAAAGGCACTTTATGATATCGAAAATACGGATACGGGGGAAATTCCTCGCCAGCTCCAAAATATGAAATATGACGGAGTTGGGGATATAAAAAAGGGACAGAATTATCTCTATCCCCACGATTATCCAAATCATTATGTTAAGCAACAATATCTTCCCGATAAGATTAAAAATAAAAAGTATTATGAATACGGCGACAACAAAACCGAACAAGCCGCAAAAGAATACTGGAAGAAGATTAAATCAGAATAATTCATATATTCTGTCAAATATAAGCTCTTTTTTCCAGAGATTTTCGGCAAGAGGGCTTTGAAGAGCTTTTATTTGATTAAAGTTTTTAACAAGAGGCAAGTTTGTCTCTTGTTTTGCTTTGTTTAAAAGCTTTTGCCCCTTCTCGTTAAAACCAAGAATTTTAATATACTGTGGCGCAATCATATCCTCTTTCGTAATTCCAAGATAGGAATAAAGAAGAATACGCCTTATCCGGCTGTGAGCATATCTCTTTGACTTGATATTATCGCAAAGAGCGTCAAAACTGTCGCTTTCCATAGCGGCTTTTTTGATTTTATTATGAAGCCCCTCCGAAACATCAGGAAGAGATGCAATCTCCTCAGCAGATATTTTGCAAAGATTGGCAATTATGCTTTTTTCCATATTTAAAAGAGAGTGAACCCTTGCCTTTTCATAAAGAGGAAGAAGAGCATCAGGAACAAAACCGTTTAAGGAAGACCCCTCGTTTATAAGCTTTCTTATTCCCGTTGCGCTCATAAAGGATGAAACTTCGGAAGAATTATAGTCCGCACCCTCACGCTTTATTAAAACAGGCTCCATTTTCGCATTAAGCTTTAAAAGAGCTTTGAGATATTCAACCGCCAAAATATTATTAGAGGAAGAAATAAGATTGACCTCACCCTCAAAAACAGAGGATAAAGCCTTTTCCCGTGCTGTTGCAAAGGGAAGACCCTCACTAAGATAAGAAGAAAGAGCAGTTTTATAATTCTCATCTTCGGTGGCAAGAATTTTTGCAATTTGTTTTAAGGAGTCAAGGTCATCGCTCTCTGCCCCAAAAGCAAGATAATCAACGGAGTTTAATGCGTCTAAAATGGCAACGCCCGAGGAGGCGAAACGCTCAGCGGTAGACATAGCCATAATGGTAGGGAGCTCTAAAACAAGGTCTGCCCCGCATTTTAAGGCACTTTCGCATCGGGCTTGTTTATCAAATAT
This sequence comes from Clostridia bacterium, assembly GCA_045537265.1. Lineage (GTDB taxonomy): Bacteria > Bacillota > Clostridia > Monoglobales > Monoglobaceae > SIG454. Next base: position 2,895 of record JAZSPE010000046.1, read on the forward strand.
GGCAACATCCCCCCGTTGAACAAAGTTTCCGCTCATTAAAGCCACGACGGTGTCAGCCCCCGTTATTTCGCGGGCCTTCTCTATATGAAACTCGTGTCCTTTATGGAAAGGATTATATTCGCAAATAATGCCTAAGGTTGCCATAATTTCACCTCAAAGATAGTTTAACACAAAATCCAAGAAAATTCAAGCAGAGGTCCTAAAAAATCAAATATTGTCTTGACATAGAGGGAAATGTGTGATAAACTGATAAAAGTTGATAAAGGCGAAGACCGGAAACAAGTAGGGATATTTGATGCTTTAAGAGAGCTGTCGGGTGGTGCAAGACAGTAAGATAGAATATCTTGAATACATTCCGAGAGCTGAGCACCGAAAGAGTTTTTCAAGTAGGCTGCTACGGGGGTGCCCGTTACAGCACAAGGGTATAAATCTGTACCCGTTAAGGTCGGGGCTGTGAGGCATCGGCGAACTGAGGTGGTACCACGGGAAACTCTCGTCCTCTGAAATTATTTCAGAGGGCGTTTTTTATGTCTTTGAGTTAAAACATAGTGGAGGTTTTAATATGATTATAACGGATTTTCTTGAACAAAACGAGGCTAAATTTCCAAATGATATAGCGCTCGTTGAAGTTGTGCCGAATATCATTTCTGAGGGGAGAACAACTTGGAAAGAATACGCTCTTATCCCTCATAACTCTGAGGAAAGCGGAAGAGCGGAAATAACTTGGCAGGACTTTAACAGAAAGGCAAACAGATTTGCAAATCTTCTTTTAAGCCGAGGCGTTAAAAAAGGCGACAAGGTTGCAATTTTAATGATGAACTGCTTAGAGTGGCTTCCTGTTTATTTCGGGACTTTAAAAACAGGCGCATTGGCTGTGCCGCTCAATTACAGATATACATCCGATGAAATTAAATACTGTTTAGGTCTTGCCGAGGTTGATGTTTTGGTTTTCGGCCCTGAATTTATCGGCAGAATTGAAGAAATCTGCGACAGTATTCCAAAAGTTAAACAGCTTTTCTATGTAGGAAAGGATTGCCCAAGCTTTGCAGAGAGCTATGATAAACTTGTTACATACTGCACATCCAAAAAGCCGGAGGTTTCACTTACCGAAAAGGATGACGCGGCAATTTACTTCTCCTCAGGAACAACAGGCTTTCCTAAGGCAATTCTCCATAACCACGAGAGCCTTCTCCACGCCTGCTTAACAGAGCAGAACCATCACGGGCAGACAAAGGATGATGTTTTCCTTTGTATTCCTCCCCTTTATCATACAGGGGCGAAAATGCACTGGTTTGGAAGCTTAACAGTTGGCGGAAAGACTGTTCTTTTAAAAGGTGTTAAGCCTGAATGGATAATCCAGACAGCATCTGCTGAAAAATGCTCTATTGTATGGCTTTTGGTGCCGTGGGCGCAGGATATTTTAGATGCAATCGACAGAGGAGAGATTGATCTTTCCAAATTTGACTTATCAGCTTGGAGACTTATGCATATCGGGGCACAACCCGTTCCGCCAAGTCTTATTAAGAGATGGAAGAAGATATTCCCAAATCATCAGTACGATACAAACTATGGTCTCAGCGAGTCCATAGGACCGGGATGCGTTCATCTTGGCGTTGAAAATATCCATAAGGTTGGGGCAATCGGCAAAGCAGGATATGGCTGGCAGGTAAAAATCGTTGATGAAAATGGCGAAACCGTTAAGCGCGGAGAAGTGGGCGAGCTTGCAGTATTCGGCCCTGGGGTTATGACCTGTTACTATAACGATGAAAAAGCCACAAACGAGGTCTTAAAGGACGGCTGGCTCTATACAGGGGATATGGCGCAGGAAGACGAGGACGGATTTATCTATCTCGTTGATCGAAAGAAAGATGTTATCATCTCCGGCGGAGAGAACTTATATCCCGTTCAGATTGAGGATTTTATAAGAACAAATTATGTAGTTAAGGATGTTGCAGTTATCGGTCTTCCTGATGCAAGACTTGGGGAAATGGCTGCGGCAATTATCGAACTTAAAGAGGGAGCTACCTATACAGAAGAGGAAATGGAACTTTTCTGCAAGGCGCTTCCGAAATATAAAAGGCCAAGAAAAATAATTTTTGCAGATGTACCGAGAAACCCAACTGGTAAAATCGAGAAACCAAAGCTCCGCGAAATCTATTGCGGAGAAAGTCTGGTTGCATCGCAGAATGAAATAGGGGGAAATAAGTAAAATGAAAAGACTTATGATTGGTAACGAAGCAGTTGCCAGAGGCGCCTGGGAAGCAGGGGTAGGGGTTGTTTCTTCATATCCAGGAACACCAAGCACGGAAATAACTGAAAATATCGTTAAATTTGATGATATCTATGTTGAATGGGCACCCAATGAAAAGGTTGCGGCAGAGGTTGCAATCGGTGCATCAATTGCAGGGGCAAGAAGTATGTCCTGTATGAAGCATGTGGGTATGAATGTTATGGCAGACCCAATGTTTACAGTAAGCTACATAGGTGCAAACGGCGGTCTTGTTTTCTGCGTTGCAGACGACCCAGGTATGCACTCTTCTCAGAACGAGCAGGATTCAAGAAACTATGCTATGGCTTCCAAAATCGTTATGCTCGAGCCATCAGACAGCAGTGAATGTAAAGAATTTACGAAGAAAGCCTTTGAAATAAGCGAAAAGTTTGACACTCCCGTTATCGTCCGCCTCTCCACAAGAGTTTCCCATTCCCAAGGGTTAGTTGAAGAGTGCGATAAAGAAGAGATTGCTCTTAAACCATATGAGAAAAATATCGCGAAAAATGTTATGATGCCGGGGAATGCTATCAAGCGCCACGTGGTTGTTGAAGAGAGAATTAAAGCTCTTGAAGAACTCTCTGAAGATTGTGAATTTAATACAGTCGAGATAAACTCAGAGGAAATCGGCGTTATAACCTCAGGGGTATCCTATATGTATGCAAAGGAAGCTCTGGGCGAGCGAGTAAGCTTTTTAAAGCTTGGTATGGCTTATCCAATGCCGAAGAATCTTCTTATAGACTTTGCCAAAAAGCATAAAAAGGTATATGTTATTGAAGAGCTTGACCCGATAATCGAAAACCATTGCAAAGCTTTAGGAATTGAAGTTATTGGTAAAGAAGTTTTCACTCTTTTAGGTGAATACACCCCGACAATGATTAAAAAGGCTGTATTTGATGAAGAGGGTGCGCCTTATAATGAAATCGAGGAGAAT
>JAZSPE010000013.1:0-4672 GCA_045537265.1 Clostridia bacterium
TATTGATAAACTTGTAGAACTTGTTGCGGCAGAGGTTCGCAGACAGCTTAATAAATAATTTTTTCGGAGGGAAAGAAAATGGATTTTAAAAGCACAGTAAAAGGCTCATTGCTTGAAGGATTTTATCCTGCAGGCTGGGATATGGCGAAAATTGACGAATGCTGTAACCCAAACAATAAAGTAGAAGACAGACAGTCTTTCTGGAACAAGGATTTTAGTCCAGTAAGATGTGAAACTTTGGGCGAATTTGATACATATATGGGTCATGAAATTGCCCTTGCAATCAAAAAAGCAAAGGAAGCAGGCGAAAAGATTGCTTTCATTCTCCCTGTTGGCCCTATGGGAATGTATAAATGGGCAGTTTATTTCCTTAAAGCTTGGAACATAAAGTGTGACCATGTTTACACATTCAATATGGACGAATGGTCTGACGCAGACGGAAACACACTTCCATCAAATGATCCTGCGGCATTCCAGAACGCTATGTGCAACGCTCTCTTTGATCCATTAGGAGAACTTACAGTTCCTGAAAATCAGAGAAACTTTGCAACAAAGGAAAACTTACCAACATATCCTGAAAAAATCGCTAAGCTTAAAGCAGAAGGTGTAAAGCTTGTTTTGGTATATGGTATCGGAAGAATGTGTCATATCGCATTCTGGGAACCACAGTTTGCAGAAGATTTTGCATCTGTTGACGAATGGAAGAGCCAGCCATACCGCATCGGCGCTAAGCTCCATCCTTTAACAATTGAGCAGAACGCAATAACAAGCTTTAAGTCAAGAACAACACTTGTTCCTTGCCGTGCTAACACAATCGGACCTGGCTTATTCTTACAGGCTGACTATGCAATCGGCGGATGCGACGGCGCATTCAACAGAGGAATGCAGTGGCAGGGTATGAGCTTCTGGATGACTTTAAGACACGGCCCATCTATGTGGATAACATCAAGCTTTATCCCAACTCTTCCTGGTAAACTTTTCTATCTTAAAGACCTTGAAGGACCGCTTGTTGCTGAATGTAACTAATAATAAAAAAGCCACGATGTATATCGTGGCTTTTATTTTTTATATTATTTCGTTTGTATGCGATAATTCGCCCAAAGTTGAGTGGGGCAGCTGACCGCTATAAAATTGAGGTAGCCCGACTTTGTTTCCCAAATGCCGTATAGAGAAAATCTTAAAAGAGTGCTTTTTCTGCCGACTCTTTGAGCATTTTCAGTTCCGCATTCTTTTAAAAAACCAAGCTCTAAAAGGTGCGTAATTATATTGACATTATGAGGATAATTTGGTATAATTTATTTATTGAGCAAATGAATTATTCTTAAAAGTTGGAGTGAAATTTTAATGGAGCTTTCTTCAAAGAATACGGCAAGCAGAAATATGAGCATAGTCGTTTTTCTCACAAGCTTTTTGATATATTCGGTAATAACTATGACGCGAAATGCCTTTGCTGCGTCTATTGCCTCTGTTATAGAGGAAGGTATTCTCCCTCATACAGCTGCAGGAATTATAAATGCAGGGTTTTATCTTTTTAACGGCATAGGGCAAGTTGCGGGAGTTAAAATAGTGGACAAGGCGTCTCCTATAAAGCTTCTTTATGTTCCTCTTGTGGGAACCCTTCTTGCGATGCTCTTTATGACGGTGGCAAAGAGTTTCTTATCTATGCTTATTATCTGGAGCCTTTGCGGACTTTTGCAGTTTCCAATCTGGCCTGCAGTTTTAAGAATGGTTACAGAATATACCCTCCCACAGCATAAGGGAAAGGCTATGAAGTCTATTATCTTTGGTTTTGGTGCGGGAACATTTTTAAATTACCTGCTTGCTACGATTATTTTAAAGGTTGCCAGCTGGAGAGCTCTTTTTGTGGCATCGGCGGTTATTGTTGCTCTTTGCATAGTTTTATGGATGTTTATAACAGAGAAAAAGAAAGTAAAACTTTCTGAGATAAAAGAAGCGAATTGTCAAAACGAGATAAAAGAAGAGGAAAAGACCAAAGGCTTTTTGAAAACCCTTATTTCAAGCGGAGCGCTTTTGCTTCTTGTCCCTTCATTTATAAGACTGTTTTTGGACTCGGGACTTAAAACCTGGGCGCCTACTATGTTTGTTGAAAGCTATGGTGCTTCTGCAAGCTTTGGCAGTGCTCTTATAACGGTTCTTTCCTTTGTGAATTTCGGCGGAATGTTTTTTGCAACCTGGCTTTGCTCAAAGGTTACCAAAAATGAAACAACGGCCCTTGGAATATGCTTTTTAGTATCTCTTCCTTTTGCGGTTTTATTGCTTTTTGTCGGGGGTGTTTCCCTCGTTGTTGCGACACTGTCTTTAATAGTTATAACAACAATGATGTATGCGTCTCATCAGCTTATGGATGCATTTATCCCTGCAAAGTTTGGTAAAGTGGGTATGACGGGAAGTATGGCATCTCTTATGAACGGCGTTGCTTCATTGGGAGCGGTTTTTGCAAGCATAGGCTTTGGATTTATGGCTGAAAACTACGGTTGGAGCGCAGCTTTTGTAATGCAACTTGTGCTTGTTATAATAACGCTTGTTTCCTGCATATTCGCTCGTCCGCTCTGGAAGAAATTTATTGACAGACAGGAGAACGAAAGATGAACGAAATAAAGCTTTTAGGGAAAAAAGTAATTATTGATAAATCCCCGATTTTGCTCAAATATTCTCCCTCTGATGATTGGAAAGATTACTGGGATGTAAAAAGCGGAAACTGGTCAGTTGAGGATGGATGGCTTATCGGCGATGAGCCTGGGAATAAAGGCGGAATTTTGTTCAGTAAGGAGTTTTATGAGGATAATGTTATGATGACATTTTCCGTTAAAACAGCTCTTCCTGCAACAAGAGATTTAAACGCAGTTTTTTGCGCAAGGTGGGATGAAGAAACAGACTATCTTGGAACATCCTATGTGTGCGGGCTTAACGGCTGGTATGAAAATAAAAGCGGAATTGAGAGGAATGAGGTTGGCTGCGAGTCGGCTCTTTATTCAACCACAACGCTTTATAAATATAATCCGGGGGATTTAGTCCGAATGACTTTCGGGGCTATTGACGGGCAGTGCTTTATGGTGGTTGACGATACTTTAATAACAGAGCTTATTGACCCCAACCCCATAAAAGGCGGACATATCGGCTTCTCGGCGTATTGCACCAAGCTTATGATAAAGGATATTGAAATCCGAAAAATTTATTGGGAAAAATTTATTCAAACATATAAACCAGAATATTAAAGGAGGAAATGAAAAATGGCAAAACAAACAACAGACTTTCGTTATAACACAGGAGCGACAAGAGTTCCGTGGGCGGCTGTAGGTGAAAACTATAATGTTCACGACCTTATGGAAATTATCCGCTTCTTAATGCAGGGAGAGGGAAAGGAATATGATGACGCTTTAGAAGCAGTATGGCAGCAGGTTAAAAAGCTTGAACCTCTTGCAACACCACCAGGAAAGCTCTCTCTTGCTTCAAAGGTAGAAGAAGCTGAAAAAGCTTGTAACGACTACCTTGGCACAGATTCTTCAACATTCGTAACAAACGCAACAGCAGGTTTTGAAATTGCATATAAGTACGCAAACCTCAAAGCAGGGGACGAGGTTATTGTTCCAGCGATTACATTCGTAGCTACAATGGCATACCCTCTCGCTATCGGCTGTAAATTGGTATTTGCAGATGTTGACCCAAGAACAATCAACATGGACCCAGCCGATGTTGCAAGAAAGATTACAGATAAGACAAAGATGATTGTTCCTGTACATATTGGCGGATATCCAGTAGATATGGATCCTATTATGGAGCTTGCTAAAAAACACGATATCTTAGTTTTAGAAGATGCGGCTCACGCTTTCGGCGCTATGTATAAGGGCAGAAAAATCGGTACAATCGGCGATTTTGCTGCATTCTCTATGCACGAAGTTAAGAACATCACATCTTTTGGTGAAGGTGGTATTTTAACAACAACAGTTCCGGGTTTTGCTCCTGATATGAAGAGAGCAAGATTCTTAGGCCTTGACTTTACTTGCCCAATTAAAGATTGGTTATATAACATTACTCCAATTCCGGGTAAAGAAAAGCCATTCGTTGCAGGCAACTCTTCAACAACAGAAATCCAGGGCTTAGGTCTTACACTTCAGGTTGCTCGTAACGAAGAAATTATTAAGATAAGAAGAGATGCGGCTGCATATCTTACAGATCGCTTTAAAGAAAATGATGCAATCATTCCTCAGGATATCGGAAATGAGGACATCAAGCCAACATTCCATCTCTATCTTCTCCAGATTGACCCAGCTAAGGCAGGCGGAGATATCCAGGTTCTTAAGAAGAAGCTTGAAGAAAAGGGCGTAACACAGATTGCTCACTTCGGACCACTTTACAGATTTAAGGTTGTTCAGGATATGGGCTATGATTCAGACGAAATCGCAAAGACTTGCCCTAACTGTGAAGAAGTATTCTATAAGAGATTTACTCATCTCCCACTCTACGGACTTTCTCAGGAACAGCTTGAATATATGGCTGATGCAGTACTTGAATCAGTTGCAGAAATGCAGGCTGGTAAATAATTTAAAAGAATAAGGGCATAGCGTTTCGTTATGCCCGAACTTTTAGAGGGGAGACTTTATTATGGCTTTTTATATGGAAAAAATGAGCGTTCGCAATATGAAGAACAAGT